>JAFPNP010000291.1 GCA_017411125.1 Kiritimatiellia bacterium | reverse complement strand
GTTTACGCGCGGGCTAACTCGCCCGCGCTTGTTCGCAAAACATGGTTTAGGACGGGACGGTGCCCGTCCCTCCCGAAATGCGTATCTCACGCTATGTTTGCGCAATCATGGGAGGGCCGACCTCCGTGTCGGCCTTGTTTTGCAACCGGTTTTGCCGTCGGGCGCGGGCGAGTTAGCCCGCGCGTGAATGAAAGTTGTTTCAAAAAAGTTGTTTCCTTTTTTTTTATTCGCCCTCTCCGCGCATCGAAGCAGCCAAAAAACGGATTGTTTTGCGGATTGACGTGCCGCACGGAATTATAGTATAATAATCAATTCTCACGGAGAAGCGGCGGTTTTGTACCAGTGTAACCTTTCGCCGCCAAACGTGTAGACAGACTGAAACGGAAAACGAAAAGACAAAAACAATTTCAAGATAATCCAAGGAGGTACTGACATGGCTCTTGACATAAACACCGGATACAACAGCGTATTCAAATCGTTCGTCCAGTTCGCGCAGCAGCGCATGGACGCCAACGACGACACGGCCATCGCCGACGCGAAGTACATGCAGCCGCTCGGCGGACGCAAGACATTCGCGATCACGCAGTCGCTCGACGACTTCGTCCACAAATGGACGCGCGGCGTCGAAGAGTGGACGGTGAACGACCATACGCGCAAACTGTTCAAGAAAGCCGTCGCGGACATGTTCGGCGGCGAGGATAAAATCCCCGCAAGCGTGAAGAAGGCCATGCTCCTCGAAGACTACGACCAGGGCAAGCCGCTCACGGCGCGGCGCATCATGGCCGTGAAGGCCGCGATCGACGCGGACGGCACGGCGAAGGCGCGCGCGGCGAAGCTCCAGGTCGAAACGTTCCAGTCGCGCGAAACGACGAACGCCGCGCTCGCGATGGGTTTCAAGAAGCAGGAACTGCCGAAACTCGCCCGCGCAGCCCATTTCTACGCGCAGGCCACCGGCAAGAGCGAGATGGACGCGATGAAGGAAGTCGCCAAGCCAGGCTCCGACGCGAACCGCCTCATGGACTACGGCGGGCGTTTCATGGAAAGCGCCGGGAACTTCGCCAACGGCCTCCGCCTCATCAAGGATTTCGCCGAATGGTACAAGGACTGCCAGGCCGGATACAAGGCGAGGGACAAGGGCGACTTCGCGGCCGCGAACACGCTCTCGAAACTCAATGCCGCCAGCGGCGCGTTCGTCACCGACTGCACGAAGGGCATGGAGAAGTTCATCTTCGAGGCGTTCGCCTGCGACCCGGACGTAAACCTGGCCGAAACGGACAAGGAGAAGCTCTTCGGCTTCGAGAACAACGCCGCGTGCCGCTTCTTCGGCCGCAACTTCGGCAACTCCTGCACAAGCACGATGGCCAACATCCCGCCTGAAAAGCGTAATGTGGTCTACGCCTCGTTCGACCTCTTCTGTCGCCTTGCGACGAATCCGGAGGAGGCGAAAAACGAAAACTCCAAGAACCGCCAGCTCAATCAGGGGGAGCGCCCGAAATTCCTCGCCCGCATACTGAAGAACTTCGACAAGCTCGAGGCGCTGCAGGCCAAGGGGCAGCTCACCGCGAAGAACCTCATCAAGACGTGTTTCCCCGACATGCGCGACAAGACCGGCTACGACCTCAAGGCGCTCTACCGCCACTTCAACGCCGAAGACGCGAAAATTCTGGAGGATGGCGGCGAATACGAGGACATCTCCGGCCCCGTCCAGCTGATGATGGAGAACACCGGCTGCACCTTCGAAGAGGCGGGCAAGGCGCTGCGCGGCACCGGGCCGATGCCGCCGCCGCCCAAATACATGGCGTCCGGCCAGCTCGAACTGGGCATGTTCGACGGCACGACGAGGGGTGGACGCGATGCGATCGAGGGCGACCTCTACCGCCCGCAGAACTACTCGCTCGTCTCCGACGGAGTCGACCTGCTCAAAGACGGCCCCGACACTGGCTTCGGGTTCAAGTTCCCGGGCGAGGAACGCTTCGTCGCGAACGGAAAATCCGCCGGGCGCCCCAACATCAAGAAAGTCGGCGACAAGGTCGAGGAGATGTGCGGCAAGGTCCACGTCAAGCAGGCCAACACGGTCATGTGCTTGCTCTCGCAGTCCGGCCTCGGGCCGATCAACCGCGGCCTGAAGCCGCACGGCGTCAACTCCACGGAACACTCCGCCGTCGAATACACGCTCTCCAAGGACGATGCGACCGGCGCCGTCACGATCAAGTACGAGAGCCCGAAGGCGCTGCCGTTCAAGTTCGAGTGGACAGCGACGGTGGACGTGGACGGAAGCGTTTCCACGACGCCGCTCAAGTTCGAGAAACCCGCCGACGTCACGCGCGACGAGGCGAAGTAGCTCGTCGCCGACGCCGCCAAGGCGGATTCCGTGATCGGCGCGTTCAAACAAGCGCTCCCGTCCCCGAAGGCGCAGAAGGCGGTTTCTTCGTTCCTGCATCAGGGATCCGGGATGAACGTCCTCTACCCGGCCAGCCATGTTCCGTTCGACACGCGCAACATCGAGTCCGTGGATGGATCGAAGCTGCCGGGCGCCGACCGTAACCGAAGTGAAGTTCTCGCAGACGTTCGACGCGTAAAACTCCATAACAAGGAAAAGGAGAAACACACGTGAATCTTAAATCCATCGCCGCCGCCGATGTGCCGAAAGTCTCGCCGCGCTTCGGCAAGACTTTCAAGGGTTGGTACACGGCGAACGCTCGTCGTTCCCTACGAGCAGGACGCCCCCGCGAAGTTCTTCCGAATCGACGTCGGCGACTAGTGCGCCGTCTCGCCGATTCCGTCGTTGCGGCATATTGAACCGACAGGTGCATTTTTTCTGTATTTTCATGCGCAGTCGGCCATGAAGATATGGTATAATAGCGCCATGTCAGCGCGTAGCAAAAAGTCAGGCCAGTCGATGGTGGAATACATTATCGTGTTCACCGCGCTGCTGGTCGTCTTTGCGGTCCTGTGCGTTTTCGTCAGGGCGGCGACGGCGTCCGCCGAGCGGACGGCCGCTTTCGTGACGTGCGAATATCCATAAAGCAAAGGAGACCATGCGATGAAGACGAGAAAGAACAAAAAAGGCCAGACGATGGTCGAGTACATCATCATCGTGGCGTTGATAGCGATCACGCTCATCTCGGTGTTCACGTACTTCGGGAAGGCGGTGGGCAGGAAAGTCGCCGGCGCGGCGGATGCGATTTCCGAACAAGAGGGCAGCAATGCCAAGAGCGCCGTGGAGAGCATCGATGCTCCCGACGTCAAGAACATAAAACAGCTCGGCGAAAACTGATGACGGCGCGTGCGGCGCACTCCCGCGCCGACGCGGCAGCGCGGTCCGGCAGGCGGAGCGGGCAGGCGATGGTCGAAACGATTGTCGTCATGATTTTCTTGTGTCTCGCTTTCTTCCTCACCTACGAGTACGCCAATCTCTTCAACGTGCACACCGTGCTCGATTATGCCGCCGCCCGCGCGGCGCGCGCGCGCACCGTGGGTTTTGACGACTTCATGATCACGAAGTCCGTGCGCGTTGCGACGGCGAGCGTGGCCGGCAGATGCCGTTCCTTGACGGACGAGAATGCAGGTCTTTCCAACGCCATGATAATCAGCCGCATGGGAAGCTATATGGAGACGCCGTCGGAAGCGTATACGAGAGGCGTGCTCGATTTCGAGCTGTGGGATTCCGACAAACTCGGCTGGACCGTGGACGAAGTGAAGGACGACAATTCGGAGCTGCGGGTGCGCGTGTGGCAGAACCATCCGCTGTACGGTTCCGAGGGCGATTGCTCCAGACAGCGCGAGTTCCGCCGCATCACCGGCGAGGCTGCCATCGAAAACCACTACTCCCTGTATCTGAAATAGCGCATGGCGGGAAGAGCAAGAAAGTCTCGAGAAGGGCAGATCGCCCTCGTCCTAGCGTTCATGCTGTTCGGGCTTGTGCTGCTCACGATCGTGGGCGTCGATTCTTTTCTCGCCGCCCACCGCAAGAACCGAATGCAGAACGCCGGCGACGCGGGCGCCATCGCGGCTGCCCGCTGGCAGGGAATAACCCTCAACGCGCTCGGCGCCATCAACCTCGCTAAAATCGAGGCCGTCTGCCAGGCGGGCGACGCGGAGGCGCAGGTCACTGCGCAGGACGTGTGCAAGCGGCTTTCCGCCCTGCAAGAGCGCATCGCGTTCGCCGGACCGCTGATGGGCTTCTTCGCCGCGCAGCGCGCCGCCGTCGCGAACGGCATTGGCGCGCCGGACAAGGGCATGGGCGAAATAGTCGACGAGTGCATACGGCGGTCGAGCCTTCTTCTCGCCACGGAGCTGTGGCCGCAGAAGGCCGCGGATTACGCCACGATGCTCCGTGGCGCGGCGGCGGACGGCGTGTTCTGCGGCGCTGACAACGCGCAGTATTTCGACTACACGCCGGAAGGCGGCCACATCCTCTACAACCGCGGTTTCTACGCCGCCGTAGAAGGCCGCGACTGGTGTTGGTTCTATTGGCGCAGAATGCGCGACTTTCCAAGAAATTTTTCCGGATGGGGATCGATTCCGGAACCAAAACCCGTCTCGCCGGACAATCCGGAATTTTTCGGCGCAGACATACGGATCAGGAACTGCGCGCTTGCTGACCTTGCGCCAATCTGGAACGAGGACGAACTGCGCGGCGCGGTTCTGGATCTGGCCAGCCGCAACGACTGCCTCGGCGTGACGGACTTCACCCTGCGCAGAAGCGGCGTATTGACGAACTCCCTTATGTCGTGGGCGGCGTACAACGACGAATGGCACGAGTGGAACCGGATGCACCGGTCGGACGAGGCCAGGCTGCCCATTGTTTCCGACGTAAAGGACAAGTACGACGTGCAGGGCGCGTTCGCCGCAACGCGCGTGCGCCAGGTTCTCGAACCCCTCACGCCCGGCGTGGGGGCGCGGATCAACACCTGGACTGCCGCCGCGAAGCCGTTCGGTTCGATAGATGAGAGCACCGTCACGTGGGACGGATGCTTCGCGCTCGTGTCGCCCGCGTTCACGGACGTGCGCCTTACGATGCTGGCGGCGTTCCCGGACTCTCGTTTCGGCATGGCGGACAGGGATTGGCTCGTCCACGTGCGCGAGCATGTGCTGCCGCCGAGTTCGGTGAAGCATGTGGCGGAATGCCCGTACTGCAAAATCCTGAAAGAATGGGAAAAGCCGGCTCTGCGCAACGTCGCCGTGAAATGGCTTGACAAAAACGGAGACGAACAATGCCGTCGTTCCGGCGGGCAGCACGGCGACGTGGGAGGTACGAGGATTGCGCACTGAACGGTCAAAGGCAGGCCAGGCCATGATAGAAATGGCCGTGGGGATATTCATCTTCGTGCTTGTGCTGAGCGCGCTCATCGCGTTCGGACGGATAATACCCGAAGCGATGCGGCTGCAGTCCGAGGCGAGATGCAAGGCCGGGTACGAGGCGCAGAGCAGCGCGTCGGAGATTTTGGACAACAAGAAGTTCCCGCAGGTAGACGGCGTTCTGGCCGAGCCCGAAGTGCAGCCTGAAAGGCCGCCGCGCGCATTTGCCGAGGCGATGCAGAATCCGTGCGAATGCCGGATGATGTCGCAGTCGTTTTCCGTGGACTTGGCCGACGTGTCCAACGAGTGGCTCTGGCAGGGCGCGACGAAGTTTCGCGGCCTGGAGGAATGCCATATGCCCGTCATGACCATACCGGAGTTTTCCAAAGAAGGGGGGATGCCGTGAACTTCACCCGCGCGATCGCGTTCGCCGTCCTTGTCGTCTGCGCCGCCGCAGGTTCGGCGGGGTGGGTTTTCATGCGCACGCCCGCACCCGCCATGCCGCCCGGCGGATGGCAGACCGTTTTCGCCGGCGGACGCACGTCGGCAAGCGTGTGGCGCGAGGGCGACACGGCGGAGTCCGCCGCCGCCGCGCGCGAGGCCGAGTACCGTTCCGCCGGATGGACTTCCGCGCCGGTATGCACGCCGACGTTCAAGCTCATGCTGCGAGGGCATGACTTCGCGGCCATCCTTGCCGAAGATCTTCCCGACGGCGTTGCCGTGACGGAACTTCTCAGGCGCGGCGTTTTATGATACAATGAGGGAACCATGCAACAGAAAATAGTACTGATCGTCTCCATCGTTGTCGGCCTTCTCGCGGCCTTCCTGACGCGCACCTACCTCGCCACGAAGGATGCCGAGGTGCAAAAGCTCAAGGCGGACTTTGCCAAACGCCACGGCACGGTGGTGGTGCTCTGTTTCAAGCGCGACGTGCCCAGCGGGACCGTGCTGACATTTGACGACATCGAAAAGCGTATCGCGCCGAAGGCCGGCCTGCGCGGACAGGCGCTTACCGGGGATGAATTAGATATCGTGCTGGGGCGGAAGATACTGAACGGACACTCCAAGGGCGAGGTGCTCTTCTGGGCCGACCTGGAGGGCGGGCATCCGAACGCCGGCGGTCTCGCCGCCGACATCCGCAAGAAGATGCGCGCCGTCTCCATAAACTGTTCGGGCGCCGCCGCCGTGAGCGGCATGGTGAAGCCGAACGACCATGTGGACGTAATAGCCACGTTCTCCTTCCCCAAACTAGGCGAAGACAAGCGCACCATGGTGCAGGAAACCGTCACCTGCACGATTCTGCAGAACGTGCTCGTGCTCGCGACGGGCAAGGAGACGTCCAAGTCCTCCGTCGTGCGAAACGACCTGTCGGGCGCTGGGGCGTATTCAATGGTCACGCTCGAGGTCACGCCGCGCGAAGCGGAGATGCTGGTGTTCGCGGAACAGATAAGAGGCCGCATAACCCTGGCCCTCCGCAACCGGAACGACACGTACTACGAGGCGGAACTGCCGCAGGTGGACTTCGAGAAGATACGCTCCGAAATCGAGGATCTCAACAGGAAGCGGCAGAACGAAGTAGTCGGAGGACGCTGAAATGGCTTTCTTCATGGACATCGCCAAGCCGGACGAGGCCTCCGCCATGCGCTATAAGATGGTGGACGGCACATACGTCGTCGGGCGCGGCGAGTCGTGCGCGGTGAGACTGCCGTATCCGGACGTGTCGGAGCGGCACGCGCTCCTCATCCTGCGCGACGGCGGCGCGACGCTGGAAGATTTGCACAGCGCCAACGGCACTTACGTGAACGGCAGCCCGATCGACGGCCAGGTCACGCTCCGTCCCGACATGGTGGTGCAGATCGGCCAGTCGATGATGCGCGTAACGCCGGCGGACGACGAAATCGATCCAGAGCCTGAAAGCCGGCCCGAATCCGAGAACGCGCCGCCGCCGCCATCCGACCCGCCGGACGCGGAGCCTCCGCCGCGCCTGGATCCGATGATGAAAGTTCGCAAGCAGGTGAAGGAACAGATACAGCGCGAGCTCATCGCGCGCCTCGACCTCAAGCGCCTCACTATGGCAGGAGTGGACAAGTCCGGTCTAGAAAAGCAGGCGACGGACAAGATTCACGAGATCGTCGAGCAGGTCAGGATGTCCGGAAAACTTCCGAAGGGCATAGATGCCGACGATCTCGAGAAGGAAATCTTCAACGAGGCCCTGCGCCTCGGTCCGCTGGAGGGTCTGCTGGAAGACGAAACCGTCACTGAAATCATGGTGAACGGCCCGAACCGCGTGTACGTAGAACGCGCCGGCAAGCTCCAGCTCACCGGGCTGCAGTTCATGGACGATGCAAGCGTCATGGCAATCATAGAGCGTATCGTATCGCCGATCGGGCGCCGCATCGACGAATCGCAGCCATACGTCGACGCCCGCCTTGCGGACGGCAGCCGCGTGAACGCCATCATACCGCCGCTCTCGCTTACCGGCCCGACGATCACCATACGAAAGTTCGCGAAGAAAACGCTCACCGTCGAGGACTTCGTCAAGTTCGGCACATGGACCTGGAACGCCGCAGAGTTCATGAAGGCGTGCGTCATAATGCGCAAGAACATCATCGTGGCGGGCGGAACTGGTTCGGGAAAGACGACGCTGCTCAATCTTCTTTCCGGTTTCATCCCGCACGGCGAGCGGATCGTGACGGTGGAGGACGCCGCCGAATTGCGTCTCGTCCAGCCGCACGTGGTCCGACTCGAGGCGCGTCCGCCCAACATCGAGGGACGCGGCGCCGTGACGATCCGCGATCTGGTGAAGAACTGCCTGCGAATGCGTCCCGACCGCATCATCGTGGGCGAATGCCGAAGCGGCGAGGCGCTTGACATGCTTCAGGCCATGAACACCGGCCACGACGGGTCGCTCACCACCGTCCACGCCAATTCGCCCCGCGACGTGATTTCGCGTCTCGAGACGATGGTGCTGATGAGCGGAATGGAGCTTCCTTCGCGGGCGATCCGCGAGCAGATTTCGAGCGCCGTGGACATAATAATCCATGAATCCCGCCTTTCCGACGGAAGCCGCAAGGTGGTGGCGATTTCCGAAGTCACGGGCATAGAAGGGCAGCAGATCGTCATGCAGGACATCTTCGCCTTCCGCCAGACCGGCGTGAACGAGGACGGCAAGGTCGCAGGCGTGTTCCGTCCGACCGGCGCCGTGCCCACTTTCTTTGAACACCTGCGCAGCCGCGGCCTGAGCCTCGATCCTGCGATGTTCGATCCGAACTCCAATCGCGAAGTGCGCCTTGAAAGGACGGGGTGGAGGAAATGAGCCCGCTGGCATTGTTCTGGGCGACGGTCGCCGCGGTGGGATCGGCTTTCTTCTGTTTTGCGTGGATGTTCACGAGCGCCCTCAACGAGGGCACGGAGTCGTATTCCAATGCGATGGGCGCCGAGACCGCGAAGCGGTTCGAGGAGGTGTTCCTGTTCGTTTCGCCGGCAAAGATCGCACGCTTGGGGCGGATCGCCGCGCTGGCGGCGTTCTTCCTGTTTTTCATCCCGCTGTTCAGTTTCACCAATGCCGTATCCACCGCGACGGGCGTCGTGCTCGGACTTGCCGCCGGCGCGTTCATGTTCACGCTTCCCGGACGCTACGCGAATTTCCTGCGCGCGCGCCGCCGCATGAAGTTCAACGACCAGCTCGTCGAAGCGCTCAGTACAATGTCGAACGCCTTGCGGGCGGGCTTTTCGCTGAACCAGGCGTTCGAGAGCGTGGTGGAGTCGGGCGAGAACCCCATTGCACAGGAGTTCAACGTGTTCTTGCAGCAGATGCGCGTGGGCATGAGTTTCGACGACGCGCTCGCTTCGCTAGATTCGCGCGTTGGGTCGGAAGACCTTACGCTCGTATGCACGTCCATCGACATATCACGGCGCACAGGCGGCAATCTCACGGACATCTTCGACAAGATATCCGAAACCATCCGCGCCCGGATGCGCATTGAGAGGCGCATAAGAACGCTTACCGCGCAAGGGCGGCTGCAGGGGATCGTCGTGTCGTGCATGCCAATCGTGCTGGGCATCGCCATGCTGGTGTTGAAGCCGGGCGTGATGATTCCGTTCGTGACTTCGCTCAAGGGCGCGATATGTCTCGGCATGGCGTTCGCGCTCATAATCGTAGGATGGCTCATCATCCGCAAGATCATCAAGATCGAGGTGTGACGTTGCGAGTCGTTCTTTTGGCGAACGGCGAAAGGCCGAGGCACGCTGCGACTCTCGCCGCCATCGCCGGCGCGGACGTGCTTGTCGCCTGCGACGGCGCGGTGGCGGCCGCCCGCGCGATCGGGCGCGAACCCGATTACGCGGTCGGCGACGGCGATTCGCTCCCGCAGTCCGTCCGGGACGCCCTCGGAGCGCGATTCGTGTTCGACGGCGAGCAGGACACCAACGACCTCTGCAAGGCGTTCCGTTTCGTCCAGACCCTGCCGCGCACCGGCGGCGATGCGCTCTGCTTGCGGATTCTCGGTGCCACGGGTTTGCGCGAAGACCATGCGCTTGCTAACATCTTCCTGCTGCCGGGCTTTGCGGAACAGATTCCCGACACGTCCTTGATGACGAATGCGGGCGTGTTTTCGGTAGTTCGCGGCGAACGGACGTTTCCTTGCCGTCCAGGCGAACCGGTCTCGGTATTCGCGCCGACGCCGGGCACCCGCGTCGTTTCGCGCGGGCTCGCCTGGCCGTTGGACGGCGTCGATCTTTCTCCGCTTTGGCGCGGAACCCTCAATCGAACCGTGGGCGACGCGTTCACGCTCGACGCCGACAAGTCCGTGCTGCTTTATCGCCCTTATCCGGCCTAGCGCGCGTGGCGGCAGACCCACGCAAGAACGTCGTCGTAGCGCAGTCGCCTGTTTGCCAACGCGCGGGCCGTCACCGTCACGTCGTCGGGATCGGCAACGACGGAAAGCCCGTTCGCCTCCAGAAACACTAGCATCACGGCCATCGACATTCTGGCGCCGTCTGCGCCGAACACGCGCTTCGTGGCGAGTTCATGGCAGAGTTTTGCCGCTTTCTCCGCCCTTGTGGGGAAAGCTTCATCGCCTTCCGCCGTCCTGGCGAACGGTGCGGCGAGCGCGGCATCAAGCGCGGCCATGTCGTGCGGCGGCTTCGATTCGCCGCCGAAGCGTTTCACGATCGCTTTTTGCAGCGACAGCACTTTTTCCTTCGTGAGCCGCGTCATGACGAAAGCGCCTCCAGCGCGGCGCGATGGCGTTTCAGCACGCGGCGCACGGCGACGTCCGCCCGTTCGTCGTCCGTAAGTTCGAGCGGGCAGGAGGCTATGTCGTGCAGCACGTATGCAGGACGGTTGTTGCGGAAGATGAACACCTGCCCGAACGCATCCACCTTCCGCATGACGGCCGAAAAGTTCTGGTTCGCCTCCGTGGCGGAGACTATCTGTCCTTCCGTGATATCCATCGAGCCGAGGCTAGAGCAGTCCGAAGAAGCGTTTTCCCTTCACAGGCGTCAGGGTGAGGCTCCAGGTTTCTTTCTGGATCGGGAAGATGTACTTGGACATCGGAGCCGGGCCGCAACTGCCGCCGCCGAGGCCAAGCTGGCGCACGTCGAGGTTCAACATTACCTCCGGACGCGCCGCGAGCGGGGCGTTGAAGCGTTTCTGGCCGGGACGGTGGCGGGCGAATTCAAGATCCTCCGCGCTGTAGTGCAGCGCCTGCACGAAGAGCGGCGCGTCGCCGCTGAACTCAACGCCGAAGCCGTTGGAGTCAGTGAAGCGGACGGTTCGCACGTCGCATTTGTAGCCGTTGTCCTGCGGGCGCACGTACGGTTCGAACTGGTCCGTGACGGTGCTTTCCCACAAGCCCATGAACGACCCGGAGCAACGGTCCACGTAGTTTTCGCGCGGGCCGCGTCCGTACCACGCCATGTGTTCGAGCGACTTGTCGAGCCGCCAGGAGGTGCCGATGCGCGGAAGAGCCTTCGGCATCGTGCCATGCGGCGTCACGGTGTTCTTGACCGTCACCTTGCCGTCGGCGGTGAACGCCCATTCCGCATCGTGCGTGAAGCCGGCGGATTTCGAGCCTGTAACCTCGACGATCGCCGTCACCTTGATTGCATCCGCCCCGTCCGGGAAGTCGACTTTCAGTGGACGCGCATGGTAGCGCAGCTGGCTCAGTCCGGTCGAGTAGAAGTTTCTGGCCGCGCGGTCTTCGCGCCATGCGTTGCCGTCGCGAAGCCAGCGGTCGTTGTCCGTAAAGGCGCGCGCACACGTGAACCTTGGCCCGGCGGCGATTCCGGGAGCGGGATCTTTCAATATGGTTTTTCTGTTCATCACGAGTTCGCAGAGCGTGCCGGAACGGCGGCAGAACACGGCCTTGGTCGCGCCGGCCAAGACCGTCACGGTCTTGTCGTCGCCGGAAAACTCCAGTTTCGCTTTCGCATCGACGGGCGTCGCCGATGCGGCGGCGGCCTGGCCGGGCTGCACGAGAATCTGGTCGCGGGCGACGATGTATCCCTTGGACGCCCACAGCGCGTCGGCCTTCAGCGCAAACGAAAAGTTGATGAAATATTCTTTGCCGGGCTTGACCGCGTTGTCGGGAAGCGCCACGAGGAATTCGCCGCGCGAAAGCGGCGCGACCGGCGGAACGGCGAATTGTCCGGTCGCGACGGTGCGGCCGTTTTCGATCAGCTCCCAGGAACCGCCGAAGGAATCGGCCTTGGTGAAGCAATAGCGGTTCCACAGCGTGCCGGTGCCGTTCTTGGCGTCGAACTTCTCCACCACGAGGTTGCGGTGGACGTGGCCGACCTCGATCAGCTTCGCCGTGACCTTGCGGTCGGGGCCGATCACGCCGTTGCAGCAGAACGGCCCGTCGTTCGGCTCCTCGTCCCAGTCGCCGCCGTATGCGGCGAACCGCGCGGGCTTGCCCGTCTTGGGGCACACGCGGTCGGTCTCCTTCCACAGCGCCTGGTCGATCCAGTCCCATATGCATCCGCCGGAAAGGGCGTCGTACTTGTACATCACGTCCCAGTATTCCTTGAAGTTGCCGATGGCGTTGCCCATCGCGTGCGCGTACTCGCACATGAAGAAAGCCTTGCCGCCCGTCTGGTTGTTGCCTGTCGCCTTGGTGGTGTAGGGCTGATTGCCCTGTTTGCCGCGTCCCTCGAGCCATTCGACGGTCGGGTACATGTTGGAGTCGATGTCCGCGTCGGGGTTGCCGCGCTCCCAGTGGACCGGGCGCGAGGGGTCGAGAGCCTTGACCGCCGCGATAGCCTTCACGAAGCCCTCGCCGTGGCCAGTCTCGTTACCCATCGACCAGAACGTGACCGATGCGTGGTTGCGGTAGTTCATCACCTGGTTGATGTTGCGCTCCATGATCGAGCCGAACCATTCGGGTTTGCGGCCAAGCCCCTCGTGGCCGTATCCGTAGCCGTGGCCCTCCACGTTCGCTTCGGCCATGACGTATACGCCGTAGCGGTCGCACAGGTCGTACCATGAATGGTGGTTCGGGTAGTGGCTGGTGCGGACGGTGTTGATGTTGTACCGCTTGAAGAGCGTCACGTCGCGGAGCATTTCGTCAAGCGACACGGTGCGGCCGTTCTCCGGGCTGCATTCGTGGCGGTTCACGCCTTTGAACTTAATCTTCTTTCCGTTGAAGAGCACGGCGTTGCCGGCGATCTTCACCTCCTTGAATCCGACGCGGCAGGCGCGGATGTCGTCGCCGGCCTTCATCACGAGAGTGTAGAGGTAGGGATCTTCGGCGGACCAGAGGCGCACGTTGCGCACTTCTAGCTTGTCGGTGAAACTGTCCACGATGTTGAAGTCCGCGTCGTACAGCGTCGCCGAGACGGGCGTCGTGCCGCCGCGCACCGTAGTTTTGAGGGTCAGCGTGGCGTTGCGGTAGTCCGGGGAGAACGTCTGCGTCACGCAGAAGTCGTCGAGGCGCACTTTCGGCGTCGCGAAGATCGACACGTCGCGGAAGATGCCCGAAAAGCGGAACATGTCCTGATCTTCGAGGTAGCTGCCGTCGCACCAGCGGTAGACTTCGACTGCGAGGAGGTTGTCGCCGTCCTTCAGGAACTTCGTGACGTTGAACTCGCTGGGCAGCTTGGAGTCCTCCGCGTACCCGACCTGCCGTCCGTTAACCCACACG
>JAFPNP010000290.1 GCA_017411125.1 Kiritimatiellia bacterium | reverse complement strand
GTTGAAGGCCACGAAGGTGGACGGCATATACACGGCGGATCCGAAGAAAGACCCCAAGGCAAAGAAGTACGGCACCCTGCGCTACGAGACGGCCATCGAAAAGCGGCTGAAGGTCATGGACGCCGCGGCGTTCGCCCTGTGCATGGAGAACGGCATACCCATCGTCGTGTTCGACTTCTTCGACGGCAATGCGCTGGCGCGCGTCGTGCGCGGCGAGGCGGTGGGGACGCTCGTCAGCGACAACTGAATTTCATACAATCCAACCAAAAAAGAGAGATGCGGAAATGGAAACTGTTGCAGAAGTCCTCGAGGACACTTCCTCGAAAATCCAGAAGTCCTTCGATGCGCTGAAAGCCCAGTTCGCGGGCCTTCGTACCGGCAAGGCGTCGCCTGCGCTCGTCGACGGTGTAAAGGTGGACTATTACGGCGCCTCTACGCCGATCAAGAACCTTGCCACGATATCCACTCCGGAGCCCCGGCAGATAAAAATCACTCCGTTCGATCCCACCGTGCTGTCCGAGATGAACAAGGCCATCCTTGCCGCGAATCTCGGCGTTACGCCGCAGACCGACGGCAAAGTCCTGCGCATCACCATCCCCGAATTGAACGAAGAGCGTCGCAAGGAAATCGTGAAGCTTGCCAAGAAGCAGGCCGAAGACCAGAAGATCGCGATGCGCAACGTGCGCCGCGACGCGAACGATGCTGTGAAGAAGCTGGAAAAGGATGGCAAGATAAGCGAGGACGACCTCAAGCAGGGACTGGACAAGATACAGAAGGTCACAGACGACGGCATTGCGAAGATAGACGCGGAACTGAAGGCCAAGGAAACCGAGGTCATGGCCGTCTGACGCGCCACGCGCCGCCCCCAAGTACCGGCACGAAATCAAGGAGCAGGATTGATGGCAGAAGAAGTTGAAATGACGCCTATCACACCGGCGGAGGCAGAGGCTGTGCCGCCGAAGGTATCTCCGTTCGCCACGCCTCCGGCGTCGGCCGCGCCTGCGGCATCTGCCGCGCCGGCGCCCGCAGCCGCACCTGCCGCGCCGGCGTCCTCCGGGGCTTCTTCCACAGTCTCCACGATAAAGCTGAAGCCTATCATTCGCAAGCCGGTCATCCGCAAGCCGGTCATAGGCGGCGCCGGCGCCGGCGCGCCTTCGGCCACTACGGTGAAGAAGGCTACGCAGAATCTCAAGTCCGCGACCGGCACGATTCCCGCTCAGGCTACGTTGCGCAAGACCGGCATAATCGCAGAAGGCATACTCACCCCAGCGCAGCAGCAGGCCGCCAAGTCGAAAACCTCGCGTATTTCGCTGGAGTCTGCGATTGGCGTCGCGCCCGTGAAGGAATCGCCGGCGCCGATGAAAACGATCCGTCTGCGCAGACCGACGGATTTGAAGCATTCCACGCCTGCACCGCTTGCGCCCGCGTCTGCTCCTGCACCTGCTCCGACTTCCGCTCCGGCTCCCTCGCCAGAAAACGCACCGGCGATTGCGAGTGGCGACGATTCTACGGTGACGCAGGCGAAGACGCTGAAGCTCCATCGCCCGACAATGGGCATATCGCGTCCGACGCTAGGGGTGAACCGTGGCCAAGCCAAGCCTGCGGCGCCTGCGGCGGACGGCGACGTGCCGGAGTTGTCCGTCACGGAAATGCAGACAGTCACGAATCTTGCGCCCCTCGCGCAGACTGGCGGGTCTGTTTCCGCCGGAGTGCCTGGATGGGTCGCCGCGCTTTCTCTTGTAACGTCGCTTGCGGCTCTGGTCGCGGTGGGGGCGCTGATGTGGTATCTGTGGCAGGAGGGCGTGGGGCCTGCCGCAGGAGCGAACGAAATGCCGTTCATCGAAATGTAGGGACGGCGCGGATGCGTCGGTTTGCAGTGCTAGTCCGTTCGGCCGCGCTGGAAGCGCTGGCCGAGCCTCTTTCCGCGATTCTCTTTCTGGTCGCGTTGGTCGCCGTGCATGTGCTTCCATCTTTCCATTTCCATCAGTTCGGCGAGCCGGGACGTCTTCCGCGCGAGTGCGGTTTCTCCGCGTTGCTGGTGTTTGGGCTTGCATTTGCGACATCGGCCGCCGTGCATGCCGTCGGGAGGGAACTGGAGAGCGGGACGGCGGCGATGGCGCTCTCCCGCCCCGTGCCGCGTCCGCTGTTCTTTTGCGCGAAGGTTGCAGGCGTGTTTGCCGCGTTGGCTCTTTTCGGGGCTGCCGTCGCATGTGCGACTGTGCTTTCGGTGGCGTCGTCCGAGATGGGGCGTCTCGTCACGAACGGCGGCGTCTACGTGTGGGGGCCGGGCATAGTTTCCGGTGCGGGGTTGACGCTGTTCGCGTTCGCGCTTGCCGCTCTGGCGAACTGGCGCTGGCGAGTGCGCTTCTGCGTGGCGGCCTGTCTGCTCATGGCGGTTGCGCAGCCCGTTGCGCTTGTGGCGGTTGCTGGCCTTGTCAAGATTCCGTTCGAGTGGGGTCTGCTGCCGGCGCTTGGTGTGCTTGCCGCAGGTTGCGCCGCGTTGGTGGCGATGGCTGGCGCGTGCGCGGTGGTGTTGAGGCCGGCCGCCGTCGCGGCGGCGCTTTTTGTGGCTGTTGCGCTTTCGTTCCTGCATCCAGTGCGTGCCGTGTTGCCCGACATACAGCGATTTTGGCTTGTTGATTCATTTGCCGGCGGCGGGACGGCGTCCGTCCCGGACATGTTGGCGGCCGGAGCATCCGGCGTTTTTCTTGTTGCGTTCTGGCTTGTGGCAGGCTCGGCGCTGCTGTCGCGGAAGGAGATTTCATGAGCGAGCCAATTGTGAAGATGGAGGGCGTCCACAAGACGTTCCGCGATTTCTGGTTGCGTCCCGTGGCCGAGGCCGTGCGCGGAGTCGATTTGACAGTGGAGAAGGGCGATGTGTTCGGTCTGCTCGGACCCAACGGGTCGGGCAAGTCCACTACGATAAAGATGATTCTCGGCCTGCTCGCACCCACGTCGGGTTCGATAAGCCTCTTCGGCCTTCCGCCGCGTTCACGCGCGGCCCGCGCGCGCATCGGCTATCTGCCGGAGCTTTCATATCTGCACCCTTTTCTTACGGCGCGGGAGACCGTCCGCTACTACGCAGGCCTTTCGGCACTCAGTCGTCGTGAGGCCGTGGCGCGTACGGATGAATTGCTTGCACGGGTCGGACTTTCCGACGTCGCCAACCGCGCCGTCGGCGGTTTTTCGAAGGGAATGGCCCGACGTGTCGCGCTTGCCGCGTCGCTCGTTTCGCGTCCGGAGTTGCTCATTCTCGACGAACCCACGTCCGGCCTCGATCCGATTGGCACGCGCGAGGTCAAAGACCTCATCGGCGCCTTGGCCAGGGACGGGGTCACGGTGCTGATGACCTCGCACCTTCTTGGCGACACCGAGGACGTGTGTTCGAAGATAGCGATACTTTCCCGCGGCAAGGTGGCGGCGTGCGGACGCACTTCGGAGCTGCTCACCCGTACCGGAGACGCCCGCTTCACGATAGAGGGTCTTTCGGACGAAGACGCGAAGGCGCTTGCGGCGGAACTTTCCGCGCGTTACGGAAAGCCTGTGGCGTTCGACCATCCAAGCGTGCCGTTGGAAAAGTTCTTCGCCGAAGCGGTGGGGGCCGCCCGTGGTTGAGTCTTTTCTGATAGCGTGGCGCGCGCTCGTGCGCGGACACGTTCTAACCGCGCTGCTCGTTCTTGCGGGTCTGGCGCACGTGTTCATGCCTTATGTCGTTCGCTCGGATGGAACTGACGCCGGCGGCCGCGAGATGTTCCTGCGGATGGTGCCGGGCGGCGTGTACGCGATTCTTTGCATAGCCATGCTGTCGTGCGCCTGCAGTCTTCTCGCAAACGAGCGCGAATCGAACAGGCTCGGGCTTTCCGTAGTCCGTCCGGCGTCCGCGTTCGCCATGGTGCTTGGCAGATTGCTTGCGTTGGTCGCGGTGTCCGCCGTCGTGCTTGCCTTCAATGCCGGGCTGACTTGCGCACGCGGCGGATGGCGGGACTGCAGGCACGTGTACGAGCCCGTTCTTGAACCGCCTGAGTCCGCCGCGCTCAAGGTCATGGAGCAGATGCTGGCCGATACGAACACTCCGCAGGAAGTTCGCTCCACTCCGCGCAGCACGCTTCTCTCCATACTTGCCGGACGCGAGAAAGACCGTTACGAGACAGTGCCTCCGGACTATTCAGTCAGTTGGCCTTTTGCGGCGGAGGCCGCCGAAGCCGCGACGGGTCTCGTAGTCCGCATCCGTTTCTCCACGCAGTACAACACGCGTGCCGACGTGCGCGGCGGGGTGTCGTTCGGCCCGTGGTCGGCTGCCGTGAGCAACTGCACCCAGTCCGTGTTCGACCTGCCGCTGGTCCGCAATGGGGCATGGACGGCGGAAGAGGCGCTTGTGCCGCTTGCGTTTTCGAACAGCGGTACGGAATCCATGATGCTCCGCCCTCGCTGCGACATACAG
>JAFPNP010000289.1 GCA_017411125.1 Kiritimatiellia bacterium | reverse complement strand
GGCCTTGCGGTAAGTGCGGTCGATGGCGTCGTAGTCGTGTCCGTCGCACGCGTACACCTTCCATCCGTAGCTTTCGAAACGCTTTTGCGTGTCGTCCGCGAGCGCGAGGTCGGCCGCGCCCTCGATGGTGATGTTGTTCGAATCGTAGACGAGAACGAGCTTGTCGAGCTTCAGCTTGCCGGCGAGCGAACACGCCTCGTGCGAAATTCCCTCCTCCAGATCTCCGTCGCCGCAGAACACCCACGTGCGGTGGTCGTTTACGGGAAGTCCATCCTGCTCGCCGTCGCGAGCGGCCTGCATGCGCTCCGCGATCGCCAGGCCAACGCCCATTGCGACGCCCTGGCCGAGCGGACCGGTCGTGACCTCCACGCCGGGAGTGAGCCCGCGCTCGGGATGCCCGGCGCAACGCGATCCGAGCTGGCGGAACGCCTTGAGTTCGTCAAGCAAAAGCTTGCCGACGCCGGCGAGATGGAAGAGGGCGTAGACAAGGGACGATCCGTGGCCGCCCGAAAACACGAGGCGGTCGCGGTCCGGCCACTGCGGGTCGGCGGGATCGTATTTCAAGAACTTAAGCCACAGAGAGGCCACAAGATCGGCAATGCCCAGCGCAACGCCGGGATGTCCGCTTTTGGCCTGCTCCACCTCGTCCGCCGCGAGACAGCGAATCGTGTTGGCGGCAAGCTTTATGTCGTCGTTCGTAAGTTTCATATTCCTTTTTCCTTTCTTCCTTTCTGCTTTTCTGAACTCCGCCCGATATTATAGCACAATTATTCGGCCACCGCCTCAACTCGCTCGAGAAGGTTGGTCGCGTCGGCAAACGCCTCGCCGCCGCCGATCACGCATATGGAACCTTCCGGCACGAGACCGTCCAGAACGTTCGCGAACTTCGCGACGTCGGCTTTCGTCGTGCGCAGCATTTCGGCGCGGAGGCGCTGCACGTCCTCCGGCGAACGGCCCTGCAGGAATCGGACGGCTGCGCTCGCGACCTGTGCGCTCGGCGTCTCGTATGGCTCTGTGGCCGCTACCGCGCTGACGACGTACTTGTCGAGCGGCGCGTCTCCATTGGCGAACGCACGCAGCGTCGCGCCGGACTTGTCGTAGCAGCCGAGCGTGCGCCCTGGCTTCGGATCGTTCCAGGAAAGATAGCCGCCGTCGCCGTCGGGGCGGACACTGAAGTTCGCGCCGTAGGCGCCGCCGCGAACGCGGATTTCGTCCCAAAGGTAGTCGAGCGTCAATATGCGGGCGGCAACCACCGCGCTGCCGACATAAGGCCCCGGACGCGACGCCTTCGCGGCGAACGCCACTCCGCCCGGCGTGCGGAAACCCTCCGCCGCTTTCGGCCGCAGCCCATAGGGGGCAAAACCATGCCGCTCGCCGGATTCCGGGAACGCCCCGAGCAGTTTGGCCGCCCATTCGGCGGACGCATTGTCCGCCATGCAGCAGAGAGCGATGCGCTCGCGGGTGAATATCCTGCGGCGCAGGGCGTCAAGCCGCCGGCATATCGCCGCGCCGTCCTTCACGTATGCATCGTCGAGCTTCTGCAAATGGCGGATTTGCTCGATGCCGTCAAGCGCTTCCGCCCGCACCCCGCGTTCGGAAAGCGCCGCCGCCGCCCTGCGGAACGCATATTGCCGCGCACCGATCCCCATCGTGGCGCGTTCCTTCGCCCTGCGCAGCTGGCGAAGGATGTCGCCCACCGCCTTCACGTCGTCGAACTTCGTCCTGAGCAAAACTTCAGGCACGAGGCGGACGATCTCGTCGCGCTTCTCCTCGAGCGCGCACACTGAAACCCCGACGCACGCCACAGCCTCGCCGTCCGGCCGGCCGTATGAAGCGGCGGACACGGAAAACCGTCCCAGCCGCGAATCCATTTCGCTGTGCAGCGCGAGCGCGGAACGATTCTCCGTGGCCAGCTCTCCGAACAGATTGGAAAGCAGATTGACATCCGCCAATTCCTCGAGCGAAAGCCCGTGCAGCTGGAAGTGCAGTTCAACATATGCAATCCCGTTCGCGCCGGTGCGCACGCGAAGGACGGGCGCGCCGCCGGCGGACGGAACGTTCGTCAGCGACTGCATACGCTCCGGGCCGCGCAGCGGCACGTCCGAAACGGCGAGGCGCGGAAGTTTCGCCACGTCCTCCGGCGCATCGGGCCTGTTCTGGCGCTCCGTCAACATGCGCTTCGTCTCCAGCGCGTCGTCCAGCTCCTTCTTCGTCCATCCAGCCTTCACGGCGGCAAGCGCCTTCTTCTCGGCGGCGGCCCGCTCGGCGGCGAGAGTGGCGGACGGCGTCATGGTCAGTTCGGCGTGGTGCGTGTTGTCGAGCAGCGCCTCGCGCAGGAACTTCTCGAACCACCCCGCTGCGAGCTTCGTCCGCAACGAGGAATAGACCGCCGCGTGCCGGAACGCGACGGCAGGGTCGCCGCAATACGCCCATGCGGTGGCGGCGTCCCAGAAATAAGCAAGGCCGCGCGGAGTTCCGCCGGTGTCCTTCTCGCGTTCCTGGAATTCATGGCGGTCGAGGACGGCTGCGATCCGGTTGCGGTCGAGTCCTTTTTCCGCAAGTTCCGCAAGCGTCTCGCGCATGACGCGGCGAACTTCGCCGACCTTTCCGTCCTTGACGTTCTTCGCGTAGAACGTCGCGGCGAGCTGTTCGTCGCCTCCCAGCCACAGCCCTACGTCCTCGCACAGCCCACGCGAAAGGAGCGCCTTGGCGAGCGGGGCCTCGTTGGAACCGGCGAGCGCGTCCGAGAGGACGTCGAAAGCGACCGCTTTTTCCCGGTCCTTCCACGGCGCGAACACCCACGCATCCGCCACGAGCGTCTTGCCGGACGGACTTTCGCCAGGCGCAAGTTCGTATTCCATCGTCTTCGAAGCCGATACCGGCTTCTGCAGCGGCACGGCCATGTCCACGTCCCGGCGGGAATACGCCGAAAGAAACGCATCCAGCTTCGCCAAGACGGCCGGAAGGTCTACCGTGCCGTCAAGGAAAATGTGTGCGTTGGAAGGATGGTAGTGACGGAAATAGAAATCCTTGTACTTCTCGAAAGTCAGTTCGGGAATATGCGCGGGATCGCCGCCCGACACGAAACTGTACGTGTTGCCGGGGAAAAGCATCCTGCGCAGTTCATGCCTTATCAGTTCTTCCGGCTTCGCGAACGCGCCCTTCATCTCGCTGTACACCACGCCGTTGCGAGAAAGATCCGCGTCCGCCCGCTCGACATCCCAATGCCATCCCTCCTGGCGGAACGCGAGCGGAGACTTGACGCTGAGCGGATGGAGAACGGCGTCCATGTAGACGTCGATGAGGTTCAGAAAATCCTTTCCGTTGCGCGAGCAGACAGGGTATGCGGTGTGGTCGGACGCGGTCCAGGCGTTGAGGAACGTCGCGAAGGAACTTTTGAGCAAGTCCACGAACGGCTCCTTGACGGGATATTTCTCCGAACCGCAGAGCACGGAGTGTTCGAGAATGTGCGCCACGCCCGTATCGTCCTCCGGAATCGTGCGAAACACGATCGCAAAGGTCATGTTGTCGTCGGCGCGATCGAGCCAGGCGAGTTCGGCGCCGTTCTTCGAATACGTCATGCGCACGAGCGTGCCCTGCACCTCCGGCAACGGCGTGACGGCGGTCACCTCGAACCCGTGCAGCCTGTCGCCGGGCTGGTAAGCGCCAGCGGCGCCTGCCGCGAGGGCGCACCCGGCCATAATTTTTTTCATGTCCACTTCTCCGTTCTCCTGTCTCTAAAGCTGTTTCAGCTTGCCCTTTGGCGTTATTCCGTACTCGACCAGCTTGCCTGCGACGCGGCGCAGCGACACCTGCCCCTTGTCCGCCGTCGCCCGCTTGCGAAGGCTTTCGTAGGCTGTCTGCGCCTTGGCGAGCGACGCGCCCATGGACTCCAGATCGTCCAGCATCGAATCGGCCGCCGTCACCACGTCGCGTCCGAGAGCCTGTATCTCGTCGTACCGGCGCTCCACCTCGCGCTGCCTCCAGCCCCACGACACGAGCCACAGATATCCCCAGAGCGTAAGAGGCGTCACGAACACTATGCCTTTCTCGTATGCGTACTGCACAAGCGCCGGATCGGCAATGAGGGCGGCCTCCAGCACGGTGTCGAACGGACAGAACATCGCGACGAGCGGAAGATTCTCGTAGCCCTCCTTCGGCGTCACCCTTTTGGCGTAGTCCTTCGCGGAAAGATTGTCCACCTGGCGTTTGATGCTTGCGACATGCGCCTTGAGCGCCCGCGCCTTCTCCTCCTTGTGCGCCGCGTCGTCGGGAAGATTGAACGCCGCTATGTAGTCCTTGATGTTCATCTTGGAATCCACGAGAATCGCGTGGTGGTTGCGCACGTCGTAGATCGTGACGTCCGGACGGCCCTCGTCGCGCGCGCCCAGCTGCGCATCGTAGTGAACGCCGCGCTGCAGTCCGCTTTGCTCGAGAATGTTCGCGAGGATTTCTTCGCCTTTGTTGCCCTGTATCTTGTTCCCGCCGACGAGCGCGGCGGTGAACGACCGCGCTTCCGCGGCGAACTTCTGGAGGCTGGCTATCTGCGTGCGCAGCTCCACGCCCATCTCTCTGTTGCTCCGGGCGGACGCCTCCGCGTCGCGGCCATAATCTTCAAGCCGCTCTTTGAAATTGCCGAACAGCGACCGGAGCGAATCTTCGTTTGCCTTGGATAAAGCGTGCTGTTTCTCGCCCAAAAGGTCTGCCGCCATTTTGGAAAACTCCGAGCGAAGCGACTCGCGCTGCGTCCTGGCCAGCACCCATGCCAACGCGGCCAGCGCCGCCACGCCGACCACCGCAATGCAGACTACCGTTATATAAATCATATCTGCTTTCCTGACGGGGATTGACGATGGGGCAAGAGACGGGGCACGATCCCGCAACCCTCAGATCCACAATCTGATGCTCTACCAATTGAGCTACTCTCGCCATCGAAGAAAAACGATGAATATTATACCGAATCTCCGATTGCTTTTCAACTGCGAAGTTTATGTTTTTACATTTGGGGAGCTGCGACTGCGCCTGTGCTTCCCAACCGTTTTGCGCGCGTGAACGCAATTTCTGCCGAAGCAACGCTCCGGGTGCGAAAATCATGAACGCGCTGGCAACGCGTTCTATCGGTAGAGAAGAGCTTTGCCCCATCTGGGGGCAGCAACACATGCCTTAAGGGATATAATCACAAACACCCCACTTTATGCACACAAACACCCCACTTTATGCACACAAACACCCCACTTTGTGCGCATAAACACCCCACTTTGTGCATATATCCCTATAGGGAAAGCGCGGCATCCCTTTGGCGCGACGGCGCGGCGCGTGTACCCACGCGCCGCGCCGTCCTTTTTGCCTTGTACAATTCTACGCGCCCTGCCACGGACATCCTCATTTCCAATCACAAATCCATGCGGCGGAAATAGCGGATCGCACGCGCGTTCTTTCCGCCATCGACAGGCCAGGTTTTCGGAAGCCGACTTGAACCACGATGCCATCCCATCGAACCGTAAGGCACGAGCGTGGCGAGCGACGGATTTGCTCCATGGTACATGTTGCGGGCAAGGGTTTTACCGTCTTGGTCGAAAAGTTTCGGCGCGTTGCCGGTGAATATGACAGTCTTGAGCGAAACGCAGCCGCCGAAAACCTCCGCGCCCATCTCGTTCAACGTCGCGGGAAACTCGATTTGCTTAAATTCGCGGCATCCGGCGAAAGCGCAATGCCCGACCTTGCGAAGCGACTTCCCCAACGTTATGAGCTTGAGTTTACGGCAATTCTCGAATACTTTATCGCCAATTACTTCCAGCGTGTCCGGCAATGCAATCGACTCCAGGCCAGAACAGGCGAAAACAGCACTCTCGCCAAGGGATTTCAGCCGCTTCGGAAGAACGACTGTTTTGAGGGACGGCGTGTATATAAATGCCCAAGAGTGAATCAACACATCGTCTCCCATGAATTTTACGCTTTCAAGGGCGGAACAGCGAACAAAGGCAGCCGTTCCAACAAATTCAACCGTCTCTGGGATGACAATCCGCTTTAGTTTGCAATCACTGAATGCGTAATTATAGATCATCTCGATTCCATTTGGAAATTTATATTCCGTGCGCGAACTGGGGCAGAACACAACGGCTCGAAACATTCTATCGTAAAGGACGCCGTCGTTTACATAGAACCTAGGGTTCTCCGGACTGACTTTAACCGTCTCAAGTTGATAATTGTTGGCAATTGAAGTTTTATTTAGCTTTCGGACATTTCTCAAATCAAGGCTCTTGACGGCAATTTGACCAAACGCCCATGGTCCGATATGCTCCAGAGACGATGGCAGTTTGACTTCTGCCAGTCTGCTGCAACGGAGGAACGCCCCCTCGCCGACAGAACGCACTCCCTCTGGTATTTCGACGCTCTCCAGTTCCTTGCATTCTATAAAACAATCCTGCGCAAGTCTTTGTATGGCGAATCCGCCAAGTTTCGATGGAATCTTCAAATGTCCTTTCGGGCGTGGTTCAAGCGCCACATGGCCCTTGCCAAGCCCGATTTGCGCAATGCCATCCCTGACCGCCACCGTCCACGTGCCGACGTCCGTCTTTATCTTGTGTACCGCGTCCGGCCCCGCGTGCGACACGGATACGCCTCCGCTTTCGACAACCAGCCCGCAATCGAAATAGCCGTTACCCAAATCGTTGCAAATCTCCGCGCAAAAAACGTTGTCGCCATTTCTGAGTGCGTTGTTGAACTTCTCCAAGGGGATTTCAAACGGCTCCCAAGAGAAATTATAACCGTTGACCTCAAGCACCAAGTACCCGTTCAAATATATGCGTGCGCCGTCATCATG
>JAFPNP010000033.1 GCA_017411125.1 Kiritimatiellia bacterium | reverse complement strand
GTGTTGGGAACGCCGCGTCCTGCCAATGCGTTGCGGCGGCAGACGGATTTGTCGCGTCGGTCGACGCATTGAAGGTCGCGCAGGCGGCGTTCGACCTCGGCGCCGGACGCGCGAAGGCGGACGATGCGATCGACGCGGAAGCCGGCGTGCGGCTTCTCGTGAAGCGAGGGGACAAGGTTCGCGCCGGGCAGCCAGTTGCGCAGTTGCATTCTCCGATGCGCCCGGAGCATCTTGCAGGCGCGGTGCGGCTCGTGCAGGAGGCAATCGCCGTTTCGGCGGAAGCGCCTGCGGCCAAGTCTCTCGTGCTGGAGGTTGTGACGTGAGCGATCCGGCATCCACGCGGCGCGCGCTTTCGAAAAGAGAGCGCGACCGGAAGATCAAGGCCATCTACCGCGAGCTGGAGGCGAAGAAGCGAGAACTCGGTCTTCGCGCGCCGGCGATCCGGCGCGGGCCGATGTTCTACCTCGTGGTGCTCGTCGGGCTTGCGATGCTAGGCGGGCTTGTGGTTCAGTCCGCCGGGAAAGGCGGCGGCAAGGCAATGCGGGACGGGCGGCTCGTACAGGCCGAGCGGAGCGTCGCCGCGCTCGCCGAGGCGCTGGGCAGGTACAAATTCCATTGTGGCGCGTATCCGTCGCCGCTGGAAGGATTGGAGGCGCTAGAGGAGAAGGCGTCGTCCCGTCCGGGCTGGATCGGCCCGTACATTGACCGTATGCTGCCAGATCCCTGGAAGCGTCAATACGTCTACGAGCCGACCAACGACCCGCCGGTGCTGCTTTCTCTTGGGCCTGACGGGGTGCGTGGCACTGCGGACGATATCGCGCCGGACGTTTCGGATTTCGAAAGGCCGTTCGCTGACACGTCTTGGACGAACGACTGGGTCCACTTCCGGCGACGCGGCATCGTGGTGGTGCCGACGAAAGAGGCGAAGGAAAAACTGCTCAAAGAAGGGATGCGCGACCGGTGAACAGCGTGGAGAAACTGTCCGAGCACGAGATATTCGAGCTGCTCAAACTTCAGGACGATCTTGCCTGGCGCATCGCTTGGGAGAAGGCCGTGCTTGCCGAGGCGAAATCCCTCCGAAGCGCTGGCATGGCGAGAGAATGGGGAGTGACGCCGGAGGAGTTGATGGGCATACTCTACGAGGACATGGTCGGGAAGGGGAAGCTGGCGCTTTTCCGCGACGACGGAGGAAGCCTGTGGGGCTGGATGCGGATGTACGTGCGCGGCTACATCAGGCGGGCGAATCCGGCTGAACGCGGGGAGGTTTCGCTGGAAGGCGCCGACGAGACCGGGTTCGGCGACGACGAGGGCGGCGCGAGCTACACCGACAAAATTTCGAAAATGCTGTCAGACGCGCAGGGGCGGGACGCCTTACCCTCTGAAGACCCTGCGTTGCGGCGGCGGGAGGAGTGGGCGCTCGTGCAGTCCTGCTTCGGCGACTTATGGAAGGAGAATCCGCTCCGGGCATACGTCCACCTGCTGAAACTGCGCTTGAACCTGTCTTCGACGGAAATAAAGAACATGCTCGGCATCAGCTCGGAGGCGAACGTGGACCAGTTGTTTTCGCGGGCGTTGAAGGACATGAGAAAGTTGAAGGATGAAAATGAAGAACGCGATTGAGGAAGGAAAAGTCGAAATGACGGCTGGCGAGGCGGCGTTCATCGACCGCTTCGTCGCGGAGCACTGCCGCCCGCACGCCGTCGTCATGGCGGAGCGGCTGCGGAAGTTCGCGGCGGAGCGCCAGATGGCGATGTTCGCCGTGGACGATGCGCCTGGTTTCGCGCTGGCGGCGGGACCCGCTGCGAAGGCGGCTGCGCCTGTGAAGTCGCCGGACGAACAGGTCACGTTCGTGTTCGCCTCGGACGGCGACGCGGACGCTCCGGACGCATGGCGCGCGGAACTCGTAGTGCCGCCGTGCGCAACGGTGGACACGATTCTGGCGCTCAAGGTAAGCGGGCGGAACGTCGCCGGCACGTTCAGGCTGTCCGGCGCAACGCTGCCGCTCGACGGCGGTTCGGCCGAAATTCCGTTCGGCGCGTTTCTCGCCGGCATAAAGGATACGGACGTGTGGCTCTGCCGTCCGGGCGGCGCCGCCGTGAACGGGAGGCTGCTTTTCTTCTGACATGGCGGGCGCGCCTTACATATTTCCGAATCCGCAGGCGGAGTTTCTGCGGGCGATGCGGGACGGGCGCTACCGCGCTCCGGCAAGGGCGCGCGACGTTCCGTCCGCCGCAACCCTGGTATCCAAGATGCCGCCCGTACACGAGCAGGCGCTGCGCGGCACGTGCGTCGCCAACGCCGTCACGGCGATGCTCGAATATTACGAGGATTGCAAGACGCGTCTGAGCGTGCAGTACCTTTTCGCGGCGGCCAAGGAGGTGGAGCGCGCCGGGCTGGAGCGAAACCTCTCCCGCCTCCGCCTCGGCGAGGCGCTCGATCCTGATTTCGAACTTGCTCTTCACAAGAAGCTGCTTCAGCTTCGGATGATGGCGGACGCGAACGGCGGCATGAACTCCCCGGCGATGCGCCCGTACCTGACGCAGTTCGAGGAGACCGTGCGCACGCGCTACGAGTCGATGGACGGCAGTCTCCTGAGGTCGTGTTTCAACGTTCTGGAATATCGCGGCACGTGCCGTTATGCGCTGTGGCCTTACGCAGGCGTCTCTGCCGCGCCGCTGTTCGGTCCGGGCGGACGCACCGCGTTCCCTCCTGGTTCCGACGACGACGCGAAAAAGCACCGCGTTCTCTCGGGTCTCTACATGCTGCCTGCGCCGAACAACGTGGACGAGATGCGTAGGATCATCGCCGGCTCGAACGGAAGGCGTCCCATGCCCGTCTGCGTGACGGTGAGCTTTTTCGCGGGTTGCGACGGCGAGACGTTCAAGTTTCCGCGCACTGAAGAGACCGAGGGCGGCCTTGCGGCGAAGGACGAGTGGCTTGGCGTCCACGGAATGCTGCTGGTCGGCTACGTCGACAGTTCCGCGTCGCCCGGCGGCGGCTATTTCATAGTGCGCAACAGTCTTGGCGAGGCGTGGGGAAACAGAGGCTACGGGAAACTGCCGTACGCATACGTCGCCTGTTTCGCGCTCGAAGCCGGTACGATATTGCAGGATCTCGTGGACTACACGGGCGACGGCTACGGCGGACTGCACGCCGGCGAAACTGGCGGGCGTCCGCGCCGGCGCCTGTGGTGGCTCATGCTGCTGAATCTTTTTGTCGCAGCCGTGCTCGTGGTAGGCACGTGGGCGGTCGTGCGGCGGATGTCCGCCCCGGCCGTCGTGCAGGAGCGTCCGCCCTACGCGGAAGTCACCGTTTACGGACGCGGCGCACAGGTGGATGTGTCTTTGCCGGAGCCGTGGAACGGAGTTAAAGGCGTTGCGATAGACGGCGGACGCGTGTTCCGGCTGCCGGCGAAGACGCGCGAGGAGGTGGATGCGATCCGGCGCGGGCTGGAGGCCGAACCGACGTTGCGCGAAAAGCGCGGCAAGCCGCTCACATACGATCTCGTGTCGTTTTTCGATCTGGCGTCCGACGACTTGGACGACGTGAAGAGAACGATCGGTCTTTTCGCTGCCGAGCATTTTCTTGTGCGGATCGAGGGCGAAAGCAACGGCGTGTTGCGCGTTTCCACAGTCTCGCCGCCGGGTCTGCGCAGGAGACTCAAAGACTTTTACACGGTGCGCGACGCAGGGAACGGGCGGCTTGGCCTGTCTCCCCTTCGCGCCGCTTCGCAAAATCGCGAGGGCGTTGCAGTTGTCTCGAATGCCGTGCGCAAGGTGGATGTGGAGGACAAGGCTGCAAGTCCGCTCCCGAAGCATGGTGGCGCGGGAAAGGTCGGAAATGATTTTTGATTGTGGCGTGTCAGAACTGGAACCGCGGCTTCCCTATCTTGTGCGGAGGCATGTTTGCACTTGCTATCCGACAAGCGATATGATATTCTTTGGCAAAAAAGGAGAACGAGTAATGAAGATTGACAGGAGATGTTTTATTGCGGCCGTGCTGGCTGGTCTGGCGACGGGCTGTATTTCATACCATACACCGCCGATGGATCGGCGCGTGACGGTGTCGCCCAATCTTGGCACGGCGGTGTGGGTGACGGACGTGCGTCTTGCGAAGGGGCCGTCCAGCCATTTCACGATGCAGGCGAACGTCGTGAACAACACCGGGGGCGTAGTGCGC
>JAFPNP010000288.1 GCA_017411125.1 Kiritimatiellia bacterium | reverse complement strand
GGCCGACTTCACGGCGTGCCACTGCTTCCCGTATCTCGAGAAGTACGACATGCTCAAGGCCGCGAAGCCCGGTTCCGTGTTCCTCCTCGCCTCGCCCTACACGGCTGCCGAGATCTGGGACCACATGCCCGACGAAGTCGAGCAGGCCATCATCGACAAGAAGCTCAAGTTCTACGTCATCGACGCCGCGAAGATCGCGCTCGCGAACGGCATGGGCACCCGCACCAACACCGTCCTCCAGACCGCCTTCTTCAAGCTCTCCGGCATCAAGCTCGCCAAGGCCGACGGCACCGAGCTCGACCCGATCCAGGTCCTCAAGGACTACGCCGAGAAGGCCTACTCCAAGAAGGGCCAGGAAGTCGTCGAGATGAACTGGAAGTGCATCGAGGCCGCCTCCGCCGCCATCGAGGAGGTCAAGTACCCCTCCGCCCCCGCCGGCAAGATCAAGAAGCCCGCGGCCGTCCCGGCCGACGCCCCCGAGTTCGTCAAGAAGGTCTCCGCCAAGATGATCGCCCAGGACGGCAACTCGCTCAAGGTCTCCGAGCTTCCCGACGACGGCACCTGGCCGACCGCCACGACGCAGTGGGAGAAGCGCAACGTCGCGGCGTTCATCCCGCAGTGGGATCCGTCGGTCTGCATCCAGTGCGGCAACTGCCTTGCGATCTGCTCGCACGCGGCGATCCGCATGAAGGTCTATCCCGCTTCCGCGCTCGAAGGCGCGCCCGCGACGTTCAAGTCGGCGGACGCGAAGGCCCTCACTGCCAAGTTCGGCGAGAAGGTGACGATCCAGTGCGCTCCGGAAGACTGCATGGGCTGCGAGCTGTGCGTCGTCCAGTGCCCGATGAAGGCCAAGGGCGCGCTCAAGATGGTCGAGCAGATTCCGCTGCGCAAGACCGAGGCCGAGAACTGGAAGTTCTTCCTCTCGCTGCCCGAAGTCGATCCCGCGAAGCTCGACACGAAGAAGCTTCTCGACAGCCAGCTCAAGCGCCCGCTGTTCGAGTTCTCCGGCGCGTGCGCGGGCTGCGGCGAAACGCCCTACGTCAAGCTGCTCACCCAGATCTGCGGCGACCGCCTGCTCGTGGCGAACGCGACGGGCTGCTCGTCCATCTACGGCGGCAACCTGCCCACGACCCCGTACTGCCAGCGCAAGGACGGCAAGGGCCCGGCGTGGTCCAACTCGCTATTTGAGGACAACGCTCAGTTCGGCCTCGGCATGCGCGTTTCGGCTGACAAGCTCCACGGCTTCGCCATGGAACTCGTCGACAAGGCGCTCGCCGGCGAGAAGACTCCGGCCGCGATGAAGGCGTGTCTCGAAAAGATCAAGGCCGTGAACCAGTACGACGAGAAAGGCCAGGGCGTCGAAGAGATGCGCGCGCTCGTCAAGGAGCTCAAGGGTTACTGCGAAGAAGGCAAGAAGGCCGGATGCGCCACGTGCGCCCAGCTGCTCTCCGTCGCCGACAACCTCGTGCGCAAGAGCGTGTGGATTCTCGGCGGCGACGGCTGGGCCTACGACATCGGCTACGGCGGGCTTGACCACGTTCTCGCCTCCGGCAAGAACATCAAGATCCTCGTCATGGACACCGAAGTGTACTCCAACACTGGCGGGCAGGCTTCCAAGGCCACGCCGACCGGCGCGATTGCTAAGTTCGCGGCGAGCGGCAAGGTGCAGGCCAAGAAGAACCTCGGCCTGATGCAGATGCAGTACAAGAACGTGTACGTGGCCTACGTCTCGATGGGCACCAACCCGGCGGCGACGGTCAAGGCGTTCAACGAGGCCGAGAACTACAACGGCCCGGCGATCATCATCGCATACGCGCACTGCATCGAGCAGGGCCTTCTCACGAAGACCGGCCCGGCGCACCAGAAGGCCGCCGTGGAGTCCGTCCACTTCCCGCTCTGGCGCTACAACCCTGCCGCCGAGGGCAAGAAGCTCACGCTCGACTCCGCCGACAAGTCCGACACCGTATCCTTTGCGGCGAACGCCGTCTCGAAGGAACTTGGCGAGAACCGCTTCAAGCAGCTCGTCAAGAAGATCGGCCAGGACAAGGCGATGGCGATGCTCAAGGGAGCCGAGGAAGGCTTCAAGGAGAACTACGCTCTCCTCAAGAAGCTTGCTGAAATGTAATGCAAGCAGGTAGAAAATCGCGTGTTCCGGCCATGATTGTCCGGAGCATGCATTTCTTGGCAGGGCGCGTTGGAAGCAACGCGCCCTGTTGCGTTTGATGTGCTTGATTTATTGTTCAGGAATGTCTTGGTGCTTTACTCGTCTACGATTGTACGTCCTAAGGGTTCATATGGGAATTGCCCATGGCGTCTTGTTTGCTTTTGGGTGCGGCATATGAAAATTGTGAGGATTTCTTCGACAGTGAAACGGTTTTTTATGGTATAATGTCTGCGTATGTGGATTCGGCGACATAAAGCACGTCTAGGAGTGTTTGCGGCTACGGTCGTATGCATGCTCATCGGCTTTGGCGGAATGTTCGGGAGACTTCGCTCCATATTCTGCGATCCAATCGAAGATATGTCCCACGGATGGCTTGTTCCTCTGTTTTCGCTTTACGTGCTGTGGACGCAGCGCAAAGAGCTGAAGGAAGACGCTGGTTCTCCCTCGCTGTGGGGCTTTCTCGTCTGCCTGCCGTTTATCGGTTCGGCGCTCCTTGGTGCGCGCGGCCTTCAGGTGCGTCTCGAACAAGTCGGCTTCGTAGGGCTTTGCATGGCGCTGCCGTGGGCGTTCTTCGGCATCCGGGTCGCGAAACGCTGCGTGTTCCCGGCCCTCTTCCTCCTTTTCACCGTGCCGATGACCACCTATCTCGACGCCGTGACGATACATCTTCGACTTTTGGCGAGCGGGACGGCGTTCGCGGTATTGAAGGGTTTTGGAATGAACGTCGTGCAGAATGGCACGGCAATCGTGTCGCAGGGAACTAGTCCGTTTTCCATCGACGTCGCGGAACCGTGTTCCGGGCTTCGCTCGCTCGTGGCGCTTACTGCAATCACTGCCGCATACGCCTGGTACACGCAGCCCACGTGGAAGCGGCGGGCCGCGCTGTTCGCCTGCGCCGTGCCGCTTGCGGTTCTGGGGAACGTTGTGCGCATACTTTCCATCTGCCTTGTGGCGGCGTGTGCAAACGCCGACTTTGCGCTTGGCTTCTACCATGACTATTCCGGGTACATGGTGTTCCTCGTCGCCATCGTCTGCATGATCGCCTGCGGCGAGTTTATTTCGCGCTGGTGTGAAAGCTGGAACCGGCGCGGCGCGGCGGGGACGACGCGCCCTGCCGTGCGGCATGTCGAAGCCACGGCAAGCGCAATCCTTCCGGCGCGGCGTCCGTTCGGCGTCCTGCACGTTCTTGCCGCCGTCTGCCTGTGCGTGTTGTTCCTTTTCCAGGCGAAGACGCCGAAGACGGCGCTGGCCGAGGCTCCATCGGTGGCGTGGCCCGCCACGCTTGCGGGCTATGTGGCGGACGATGTGTTTTACTGCCAGAACGAGCGATGCGTGCGGACCGTGTTCGCGTCGCAACTTGGCGGCGCGACGAACTGTCCGGCCTGCGGCGCGGCGCTGGACGGCCGTTCGCTCGGCGAAAACACGATTCTGCCCAAGGATACGAAAATCGTCAAGCGCGTGTACCGTTCCGCTTCAGGCGTCCAGTTTAATGCAACCGCCGTCATCGGCGGAGCGGGGAAAAGCTCCATCCACCGCCCGGAGCTGTGCCTGCCCTCGCAGGGATTCCTGATGTCTTCGCCGACGGACTTTACGGTTGATGGACGGCCTTTCCACGCACTTGAAATATCCAGCGGCGGGAATCCGCCGGCAACTCTCGTCTATACGTTCTTCAACCAGAATGGCGTGCGCACGGC
>JAFPNP010000287.1 GCA_017411125.1 Kiritimatiellia bacterium | reverse complement strand
TCCTTGTGCCACTTCAGGTTGATGAGCGGCGTCTTGTGGTTGCGGATGCAGTCCACGAACTCGTCTATGAGCCCGACCCACTCGTCGAAGTAGGTGTATTGCACGGTGTAGCGGTCGTTCGGAGCGCCGTTGTGGTAGACGTTCGGTCCGAAACAGTCGCAAGTTATCATGCCCTTCTCGCCGGTGATGGTCACGTTCACTTCCATTCGCTTCGGGAATCGCTCCCAGCCAGGCCCCGGCACCTTGATCTTCTCTTCGAGACGGGACCACGACGGGTCGAACAGAAACGCCGTTCCGTCCTTCATCTTGCCGACGGCCATGAGCATGTCCTCGACCTTCAGCCCGTCGCGCAGATTGGGCGCTACCTCGGCGTATATGTAGTCGAAGGACGATCCAGTAAGATGCCGGATGAGATCGAAGATGTGCGGATGGTCGCACAGCGCGCCGCCTTTGCAGCGTCCGTCGCCCTTCTTGAGCTGCTCGACCTTGCCGAAACTCGCTTTGGGATCGCCCTGCCACGGAAACGCCCACACCGGCGAGAGCGTGATGTTCGTCGCCTGGAACGACTTTATCTTCCCGATCGCGCCGTCCGCAATCAGTTTCTTGAGCCGCCGCACAACGGAATTGTAGTGCATTTCGAGTTCGACCTGGCAGACGATCCCCGCTTTGTCGCACATGGCGATCATCTCGTCGTACTCCTTCATGTCGAAGGTCGGAATCTTCATCGACAGGATGTGTATGCCCTTCTCGGCGCACCACTTCATCTGCTCGAAGTGGCGGTCGTTGGCGGAAGCGATGACGACGGCCTCAATGTCGGGATGCTTCCTGTACATCTCTTCGGGATCCAGATAGCACGGAACGCCCGTCTTGTAGAGTTCGTAGGTTTTTCTGGCATCCTCGTCCTGGGCGCAGGACGCGACCCAGTCGAGTTTCTGGTTGTCCAGCAAAGTCTGGTAGTATTTGCGGGTATGGCCGTGCGTCATGCCCATCATTGCTATTTTCACCGGTTTCATCAGCGCACCTCCGCAACCTTGATCGACTGGTTCGTGTCGATTCCCTTCTTCAGAACAATGGACTTCGCCGCTTTCGCCTTGTCCGCCGCGAAAGCGAGCGCGGCGGCCTTGGACGCCTTCGCCCACGCGGCCTTCCACGTTTTAGCGTCGGCGCGGCCCTGCAGAAGCGCGAACGCCGCGCGCACGTTCCATATTTCGTCGTAGGACAGTCCGAAAAGTTCGGTATCCACGTCCGTGTACTCCACCGCGCCCTCCGCACCGTAGCAGCGTATTGAAGCGTGCGGAGTGTGCGTATCGACTGTCTGGTCGCAGGCGACGCCGCGTTTCGCGATTATCTCGTGGCGGTCGTAAGGCGCTTCGCCCTTCGGCAAGCCAGCGCCGATTTCGACGGACACGTTCACGTCGTTGGCGAGCTTGGCGAGGACGTTGATGGCGCCGCCGTTCGCGGCGGACATCACGCGCACCACGTCTGACGCGCCGAGATACGCGGCGAGGTCCAGCTCCTTGGCAAGCATCGCCTCCATGTCAGCGCCCTTCGGCGCGAACGAGGCGAAGCGCAGGGTCGAAACGCCTTCCAGCGTGCCGTTCTCCGTCATCTTCTTGAGTTCCACTATCTTGCGCTCCATGCGCCCCGGAAGAAGCGGCGTGGAGCCGACGAAGCAATGCCCGTCCTTAATCGAGATCTCGCCCTTCGCCGCGCCGTACTTGCCGCGCAGGAAGTCGAGCCCCCTGTTCATTTTCTTGAGGTTCATCCTGTTCCTTCTTTCTGCTTTCAAACATTCTTCTTGACGGACGTCTTGAAGTCGTACGCCCCCACTATGCGGGCGGACTCGTCGGCGGCGGACACCATCATAAGCCTGTACGACGCGCCGTCGGGAGCGACGTCAACGACGGTATGCACTCCCTCGAACGCCTCCTTCGCGACGTCCTTCATCCAAGGTTCGGCGGCATCCGCCTCGCGGCGCAGTTTCGGGAACATCCCCGGCGCGTAAAGACACGGCCACGACGCCTGGGCGAGGCGGCGCATGGTGGGCCTGTTCATGTGCTGCGCGTGCCACACGCCTGCAAGCACCACGCGGGCCTTGAGCGCGTTGACAAGCGCGACGGGCATGGAATGGTGTCCGTGATGGTTTGCCTTGGCCACGTCCACCTGCGGACACTCCGGTGCGAGCACGTCTTCGATTTCCGCCCACGTCCCGTCCGCCTTCTTCACGCGGCCGGAGAAATCGCCCGCCGTGAAATAGCGGAAATCGCCGAGCGAAAGCACCATGCCAATCGAAAGCGGGTTCTCGCCCAACTTCGCGCGCGTTCCCTTCGGCTCGGCAAGTCTCCCGAGGTCGCACACGGAGCCGTCGCGCCGAAGTATGCAGCCGCGCGCACAGAGAGGCTTGAACCCGAACGATTTGCATCCGCCGTGGAGGAGGCGGATCTGGTCGGATCCCTTTTCGAGCCGGAAACGCTCCACCTTGGCGCCGCGGCGCAACGCCTCCTCGTACACGAGGCGCATGTGCCCCACCGTCCCGTCGTCGAACCCGTCGCCGCGCGGCTCGGGGTCGCTCATGTCAGGCCACGAGCGGTCTATGAACGTGCCGAAGTCGAGGAAGTCCATCGCCTCGCCTATCCCGCTGCGCCAGTACTTGCCGCTCGCGCTCTTCCTGGCGCCGAACGCCGGACGCCCGGCGTGATCGCTGTGGTAGTGCGTCAGCAGAAAGTAGTCCACCTTTCTGCCAAAGGGATTCTCGCGGAGAATGTAGCGCGCGGTCCATTCGCCCACGCGGCGCGAATCGTCCGGCATGTGCGGCGTCACGTCGCGTCCGCCGAATGTGTAGTCGCCGCAGTCGATCAAGAGGGACGTGCCGTCGGGAAACACGTGGAATGCGGTTTCCGCGCGCCCGTTGTACAGCGTGCTGATGCGGAAGTGCCCCTTCTCCCACTTCGGCAAAGTCGTGCCCACGAGCGGGTGGCGCGCCATCTCGGCCCATGCGCCGAGCCCGACCGGCCCAGCGCCGGCGGCCGCAAGGCCGCACTTGATGAACATTCGCCTGTTCGTAATTCCAAATTCACTTTTCATGGCGGAAAGTATACCAAATCCCCGAGTGGAAGGCAATGCTCCCGCGCCGGACATGATGGGAAAGCTGACTTGCCAAAGTAAATGCCCATAGGGTGTGGGCATTGAGTTGGACAATGGGAGTATGGAGGCGTGGGGGCATCCACTCTGACAGGCAGAGGACTGGTGCTTGATCAATGGAGGTGTCATGTTCTCTCCCCTAGGGGAGATTGGTGGCAATTACCTTGGGAAAT
>JAFPNP010000286.1 GCA_017411125.1 Kiritimatiellia bacterium | reverse complement strand
GAATACTGGCGTCCGGTCTGCGCATCGCGGCGCGATGCATGGACGACAGAGGGCGGCTCGTCGCGATCGGCGTGCTCACGCTCGTGTTCTGCCATCTGTACGTGAACGTCGCGATGTCCGTCGGCCTCGTTCCCATAACCGGGCTGCCGCTTCCGTTCATAAGCGCGGGCCGCACCTTCCTCGTCGTTCTCATGGCGGCGCTCGGCATCGTGCAGAGCATAGCCGTCCACGGCGACGCCGAACCTTCCGGCGAAGACGACGCGGAGGAGTAGCATTTCCATTCTGAAATTCACATTCACAATCAAAGGAGAAAACATGGCATCGATAATCAAAGCCGTAGTAGAAAAGGTCGCGGGCTTCTTCCGCAAGAAGAAAGTCAAGCGCGAAATCGTCGTCAACATCGAAAAACTAGAAACGCGCGTCGCCGTGCTGGAGAACGGACGGCTCGAGGAATACATGATCGAACACCCGGACGAAGAACGCCTGGTGGGCAGCATCTTCCGCGGGCGCATACAGAATCTGGAAGACGACCTGCAGGCCGCGTTCGTGGACATCGGCCTCAAGAAGAACGCGTTCCTGCACTACTGGGACATGTCTCCCGACTTCGAGCAGCTGCTCAACGAGACGGAGGACGACGACGAAAAGAGCGGCAAGGGCAAAGGCAAGCGCAAGCGCCCCGACAAGCTCACGAAAGAGGAAATCCACCAGCGCTTCGCGCCTGGCACCGAGATCACGGTGCAGGTCACGAAAGGCCCGATATCCACCAAAGGCCCGCGCGTCACCACGAACCTCTCCATTCCCGGACGCTACCTCGTGCTGATGGCTCCGGACAAGGACAACACGCGCGGCGTGAGCCGCAAGATCGGCGACGCCGCCGAACGCAAGCGCCTCAAGCGCCTCGTCGACCGCCTCCCGATTCCCGAAGACGTCGGCATCATCGCCCGCACGGCCGGCCTCGGCGCGAAGGGAAGTTCGTTCGCGCAGGATCTCCGCAACCTGATCGCCTCCTGGTCCGAACTGCAGAACAACGTGAAGACGCGCCGCGCTCCGTGCTGCGTCTACCAGGAGCCGAGCCTCGTCGAGCGCGTCGTGCGCGACTGGCTCACGGAAGAGATCGACAGCGTCCTCATCGACGACGAGCGCACCTTCGAGGAACTGCGCTCCGTCACGTCGAAGATATCGCGCCGCGCGCGCAACAAGATACGCCGATACGACGGCCCGGTGAACGTGTTCGAGCATCTCGGAATCGAGAAGCAGCTGCGCGACGCGTTCAACCGGCAGGTGCGCCTGAAGTCCGGCGGCTACCTCGTCATCGACGAGACGGAAGCCCTCATCGCCGTCGACGTGAACACGGGCCACCACAAGGGAGCCGGCTCGCAGGAAGAAGCCATCCTCGAAGTGAACCTCGAGGCGGTCGAGGAAGTCGCGCGCCAGCTGCGCCTGCGCAACATCGGCGGAATCGTCGTGCTGGACCTCATCGACATGAAGAGCCGCAAGCACCAGAAACAGGTCTACCGCGCGCTCAAGGAGGCGCTGCGCCGCGACCGCGCCCGCACGAACGTGCTGGAGATCAGCGAACTCGGCCTTCTCGAAATGAGCCGCCAGCGCCACGAGCAGTCCATCCTCTCGCTGCTCAGCTCCACGTGCCCTTGCTGCGGCGGCCACGGCCGCGTCAAGAGTCCGCTCGCCATATCGATCGAGATCCAGCGCCAGCTGACCAACCTCCTGAAGAAGGCCGAGCTGGACAACAAGCCATTCGAGCCCAAGATCGTGATCGCGCCAGCCGTGCTGCAGCGCCTCCGCATCGAAGACGCCGGAATCCTGAAGGAAATGCAGGACGCGTTCAAGACGCCGCTCACGTTCGTCTCGGAGCTGCACAGGCATCCCGAAGCGTTTGCGATTCTCGACAAGCAGTCGGGACAGGTCTTGTACTCCACCGGCGGAAACCGTCCGTCCATCTAACCGGAAAAGAAAGGAAAGGCCAGATGAAAGCATCCACGTCGTTTCTGTTCGCCGCCGCGTTCGCGGCGTCTGCGCAGGCGCAGTTCCTGCAGCAGTTCACCGACAGCGAAAACGCTTCGCCAAAGACCGTCGGCGAAATAAAGATCGAGGCGAAGCATCTTTCCGCAAGCCGGCAGACGGGCACGCTCTCCGCCACCGGCCGCGTCGTGGCGACCGCCGCGCCGTACCGCATCCACACCGACGCCGTGCACCGCGACGAGCACGGGCACTTCTCCTTCGCGCCCGGAACGATGGCGACGACCTGCTCGAACAATCTCGACCATCTGCACTGGCGGCTCACCGGCGAGTTCCACTACCTCGAGAACCGCGCCGCGATCGTGAAGGACGCATGGCTGCGACTTTTCGACGTGCCGGTGCTTTGGGTTCCGTACTGGTACTATCCTCTCAACACTGACTACGGCCTGCGCGTGCTGCCCGGCTACACGTCGAAATGGGGCGGATACCTGCTCACCGGCTACGTGTACGACATCTGGAACGAGGGCAAGGGCGAAGGCGCGTCGCTCGGCGGCTCCACCTACGCCGACTTCCGCACGAAGAACGGATTCGCCCTCGGCCAGACCGTGCGCTGGAACCTCGCCGATTACGGAAAAGGCAAGTTCAAGGTCTACCACGCCTGGGATCTCGACGAAGACCGCTACTCCGACCACTGGCACGACAGGAAGCACAACTACCGGAACTGGGGCAGCGACGTGGACCGCGAGCGCTACGGCCTGAAGCTCGAGCACTACGCCGACCTCACCGAACGCGACACCTTCCGCGCCCAGGCGACGTATTTCTCCGACTCCTGGTTCCGCCGCGACTTCTACCGCAGCGACGAACGCGGCGAATCGATTCCCGTCAACGAGGTTTCGTACGAGCACCGCGAACTCGAATGGGCGGCCGGCGTATCCGCGTCCGGCCCGGTCAACGACTTCTACGGCGGCACCGCCCGCCTGCCGGAAGGCTGGTTCGCCGTAAGCCCGCAGCCGATCTGGGACCTGCCCGTCAACTACGAATCGCAGACGCGCGCCGGATACCTGAACCGCAACTACGCCGAATACCGCGGCGCGTCGGACGACATGTTCCGCTACGTCCCGTACATCGGCCCGGACGGACGCTCCGCCGACTACCAGGCGTTCCGCGCAGACACCTCGCACCGCGTCACCATCCCGTTCAAGCTGTGGGACGTCCTCTCCGTCGTGCCGCGCGCCACGTACCACGGAACGTTCTGGGGCGATTCCGGCAGCCGCTCCGCGTTCGCCGACGGACGCTCCAAGGCGACCGGCGACGGCATCTGCCGCAACATCGCAGAGTTCGGCTTCACGGCTGCGGCGCGCGGATCCGCCTGGATCAACGACAGGTGGCGCCACACCTTCGAACCCTACCTCGACTACTCCTACCAGGCCGTCGACACATCCTCCTCAAGCCGCCGCCGCGCATACGTATTCGACAACTACGACGGCGCAACCGAATGGCTGGACCAGTTCGGGTTCGAGGGACGCGGCCTGCCGTTCAACTGGCACGGCGTCCGCCCGGGCGTCCGCAACACGTTCCACCGCGCCGACGAAAACGGCGTGCCGCGCACGATATTCGACGCCGACCTCTACGCCGCCGTGCCCTTCGACTCGTACAGCCGCTACGGCCGCGACAGCTGGATGAGGGGCTACGCGAAGGACAACGACGATCCGCACTACTCGCACGACAACGACATCGTGCCCGGCGTCCGCCTGCGCTACGCGCCGACGAAAAACGTCACCTTCCTCACGCGCTCCGAATACGACGCGCGGAACGACAAGGCCGCGTATTCCGACATCTTCATGCGCCACCGCGTCGCGGACAACTTCAGCTGGCACGCCGGATACATCGGGCGCGACCACCGCAACTGGGACTACGTTCCTTCGACGTACGACCGCTACAACTGGGCGAAGTCCAGCATCGTGCGCGTCGGCTTCGAACACGGCCTGTGCGACTGGCTGGCCTGGGGCCCGTACATGCGCTACGACTGCAGGCGCGGCGAAGTGGACGAAATCGGAACGTGGGTCGACTTGATGACGGACTGCCTCGCGTTCCGCGTGCAGGTCGAATACGAAAACGACTTCCGCCGCATAGACGGATCGCACCACGACGACGACGTGCGGGTGGTGTTCTTCATCTACCTCCGCGCTTTCGGCCCGCACTCCATGCTCGACCTCGCCCGCTTCTGAAATCAGGCGTAGTTGAAAGTCATGTCGGCGGACTGGATGGCGGGATGCGATTCGCGTCCGTCGGCGTCATACTTCGGATAGCCGGCGTCCGCCGGCTTGACGCCGAACAGCCAATCGGATTTCGCGCCCTCTATCTTGATGCGCCCGTTCGGCCACAAGGTCAGAATCCCTGAAAGCGGCTCGGTCCATCCAAGCGTGTGCGACGCGCCGGGATGCGTCTTGACATAGCTTTCAGGGTATTTTTCGTGTACCGGTCCGTAATACCGGTAGTTCGCGCTGTTGACGTCCCAGTACAGGATGCTGTCGATCACGCGAAGATTGTCGATGTGCAGGTGGCCGTTCATCACGAGCCGGACGGTCCCCGGCTTTTTCGCATTGGCCTCGTCGAATATGGCGCGCACGGCGTCGCTGTTCCGCACGGGGACGTTGTTGCCGCGCTCGAAACTCTGGTGCGACAGCACGACGCACGGCAGCGGCGAACCGACAAGCGTCGCGCGCAGCCATTCCAGCTCGTGCGGCGGAATCCAGTTCAGCGTGGCGCCCTTCCTCGCGGCGCGGAAGTAGTTCCCCGTGTCGTGATGCACGAACTTTCCGGGTTCGGGGCAGAAATAGTTGGGATCCGCGACGACGAACCTGAAGCCGCCCTTGTCGAAGGAATAGTACCCGCTCGCCCCCATCCTGTAGGCGTCGCACGTCTCCGCAAACGGATTCTGGTCCTGGTCGTGGTTGCCAAGCACGTGATAGCCGGGAATCTTGAAGTCGTTGTATCGCTTGAGAAACTCTTTCTGCCACGGCTTGCCGACGCCGTGCATGAAATCGCCGCAATGAATCATCATGTCGCAGCGCTCGCGCTCGGCCCGCGCCATTATCTTTTCGAGGAACGACGTGTTCTCGGTATTCGTCCAGTAATTGCGCTCGTAGTGCAGATCCGAGAACACGCAGACCTTAAACGGACGCCCGGTTGCGTCCGCCGCAACATCCGCAGATCTTCCGTTCGCCACCGCTCCAGCTGCGGCCAAACCGGCGATAAACTCTCTTCTATTCATTGCAACATCCTTTGTTTTCTCTGTCCGACAGCGCAAATTATAGCAAATCCCCAAGCAAGGGAGCAATATCGCGAAAATAAAAAGTGGCATCCGTACCGGGCGGCTCAAAGGGGGGGGAACCGTTACTCCCGGCCGGATGCCTACGCACACAGGCTAGCATGGGGGATGCCTGTGCGCGCAAATCACTCTGTTCCACTTAGCGCGGAAACGTCGTAAAGTATACCACATTAGAATTTTTTTTGCAACAAAAATATACGAGAAGTTTGGTCTAGTCGATCATTATTTCGTTGCCCATCCGTTTCTGGACGTCGCCGGGAAGATTCTCGCCTATCTGCGCGATGTCGCCGATAAGCTCGTCGAGTATCTGCCCGGCGACGGCGCGGTTCTGGGCGCTGCCGGGCATGAAATCGTACATTTCGGCAATGTTGTTCAGCAGCTGCCTTATGCCGGCGCCGGTCTTGACGCCGCGCGAAACGAGTTTGTCCGCCAGCGGCTTCATTCCCGCGTCCTCAAGGTTTTTCACCGCCTTGTCTATCGCCATCTTCTGGACGGTGAGCAGGTTCTCCTTCTGTATGCCCGGCGCTTCTTTCGGAGTCCATCTGGAGTTGATCAGCGACGCGCCGTGGGCGATGGACTCGAGCAGGTCGCCGAACTTGTAGCCGCGCTTCTGCATGTCCGGCGTGAGGGACGCCTTGGCGTTCTCGCTCGAAATCTTGTTCACGAACACGCCGTAGGTTTCGCACTTGAGGTACAACCGGCGCTTCGGGCCGCTGCCGCCGTCGTTCTTGAGATGGTCGGTGTCGGGAATCGTGAAATAGTGCATCGTCCTCATCCCGTTGAGGAAGCCGCGATGTCCGTCGGTCATGTCGAAACCGCGCGCCTCGTTGCGGTGGCCGTCCACGATCATCGAATGGTACGGTTCGGCATGGGTCGATGCGCGGGGATAGATTTTGTCGGACATGTCGAGCCAGCGGGCCAGGTAGCCGTCTGGATCGCGCACGGAGAACGCTCCGCGATACATGTACTGCCCTTTGCGCAGCGCGGCGGCGTGCAGCGCGTGCGTGACGCTCACGATGTTCTCGTCGGAAGGCTCGAAGCGGTGCAGTTTTCCGGAAAGGACGGCGTCGAGGATCTCCCCGCCGCGCCTGAGACGCGCCTGCAGGAACGCTTGCAGCTGCTCGACGGTGCGCGGCGCGTCCGCGCCTTCCGCGCCGGCGAAATGCTTGTAGTGTATCTTCGGATAGCTGACCATCTGCCCTTCGTGATCGATCAAGTCGATGTGCGCCGGCAGCTGGTTTTCCGCGAGCGGCGGCACGCCGGCCGGCTGGACGGGCCTGTACTCGGCAGGAGCGTAGTCCTTTGCGACCTTCAGCGAATCTTCGCCCGACATCCTTGCGACGTACTCGTCCGGATGCGTCATTTTCTGCACGTTCTCCTCGGAGAAAATCGCGAAGAAGCGCTCCGCGTCCGCTTTTGGCACCGTGATGCGCGAGACGCCGGCGGCGTCGCACGTGTAGACCGCGCCCGAATTCTCCGCCATGCCCTCCAGCATTTTCACGAGCGAAGCGTCGAGCGGCTTGTCGCAGTGGAATTCGATGCTGTCGCCTTCGGCGTATGCGCGCCACGGCACGCGCGTTTCGGGCTTCACTTCGAGATGCTTCAGCGCCACTTCGCCGTGCTTGCTCGTCCAGGTCGTTGGCGACGTGAGCATTTCGAGATGCGAAATCGTGTTGATGGCCTTCTCCTGCATCGCAGGGCCGTCCGCCGCCAGATCGTCGTACAGTTCGAGCTGCATTCCGCCAATGCCCAGCAAGCGCTTGAGCTGCGTATCGAACTCGGCCTTCTTCTTGTCGATTTCGGCGCATATCTTCGTGCGCATGGCGATCTCGTCGTCCGAAAGCCCTTCCGCTTCCGGATTGAACGCCGCCTTGTAGTCGTTGAAAAGCTTTTCGAACGCGCCGGACTTCGCGGTCTCGCGCAAATTGACGAGGCCGGAGAGCTTTGCGAAGCGCGTGTCGTCGTCGAACACGGAGAAGTTGTTGAAGCGCGGCTTGGAGCTGCGCCCATAAGTGTCCTTGAACGAAAAGTCGTCGGAGATCTTGAGGTACTTTCCGTTCCCTTCGAGCGAGTGGCCGGGATCGATGGCGAAAAACTTGCCGTTGATGAAACCCTTGTTCTGGCCGCGCTTGCCGACGCCGTCGCGATCCGCGGTGAGCAGGAAGAACGCCTTGTACTTTCCCAGCGGCTCCGGATCCGGCAGAGGATTGCCGTGAGCGTCTTTTCCGGGCACGGCGCGTCCGTCCTTCAGCATTCCGGCCTCCATGTCCTTGTACCCCGCCGCGAACTTCGCCGCCAGCATGATCTTCGGATGTCCGTCCGAATATTCGCCGCGCACGATTTCGAGTTCCTGCGCCGGAACGCCGGCAATGCGCGTAAGGTCGTTGGCGAGCGCCTCCGTGACGGCGCCTGCCGATATGTCGTCCGCCGACTGCCGCGTCTGGAAACGGTATATCTGCCCCAGCACGGGCTTGCGCGTGTTGAGGATCCGTTCCGGGCGCATGAACGTGCCCGCGCTCGCCGCGTCGCCCTTCGAGAACTTGTCGCCCTCGTTGTAGTCGAGCTTCACGATGGAACGTTCGGAGAAGTGTTTGAATATTGGAGAGAAATTATAGTAGTCGTCGTTCGGTCCGATGTTCATCACGGCGTCGCGGATCTGCGGGAAGAGATACAGCTTCGCCTCCTTCAGAAGCGCGGCGTTCGCAGTGCCGTCCGCAATACGCTTGATATCCTCTTTGCCGAAATGCCCTTTGAGCCCTTCCGCAAGCGCTTTGAACTGGTATCCTGACGGCACATGCCCGTCTACGCCCGCCGTCACGGCCTTCGCCGCGTCCTGCAGCGCGAACTCCGCGACGGCGGCGATTCCGGCGGGATGAACGCGTCCGGCCAGCATGATCTGCTCGCGCACCGTCTTTCCCTCGCATTTGGCCGCGAACGCTGGATTGTTCGCCTTGAGATCGTCAAGGACGTACATGTTTTCTTCTGACGAGATGTCGGCCATCAGGCCGCGCGTATCGTCCATGGACCAGTCGTTGCGGCAGATGAACCCCGGCTCGACGCCGTTCGACTTGAGCTTTGCGAGGATGACCGGATTCGTCTCGGAACGGTTCACGCGCATTCCTTCGCCGGCAAGCCCGCGCTTTATGAGATCGGCGACGGACGTTTCGCCTTTTTCAAACGTCTTGCCCAGATTCTGCGCTTTGCCCAGATTCCGCAATCCCGTGGCGTCCGTCGGCCTGGTGGCTGCGTCGTCCAGTTGCGTGCGCGGCCCGAGATCGCTCGTATTGAACGATCCGAACTTGTCGCGGACGCGCTCTATCGCCGCATCGATGCGCTTCTGCGCCGCCTGCGAGATGTCTGCGACGGTCTTGCACTGCGACAGATCCACGCCCTTCAATACATTCTTCGCAATCTCGCCGCGTATCGCGTCGGTTGTTTTTTTCGGCAGCTCCATCATTCTCGGAGAGGTGTCCAGCTGGCGGTTTACCTCCGACACGAAACGGTTTTCCCGTATCTGCGGCAGGCTCGACAGCACTTTTTTCACGTCGCATGCTCGAAGCGACTTGTGCATTTCCTGGCGCGAACCGAGAACGGTGTCGAACACGTTTGCGCCGAAAACGCCGTATTCATTCTCGAGAGCGGACTTGAACGCCGCCATCGTCGCGTCGTTCTTCACCGCACCCTGCGACATCAAAAAATTGCCGAGCTTCGCCGTCGCCTTCTTGCCTTCGCCGCTGACGGAAATATCGCGCGACGAAAAGAAAGACGATTTGGCCAACTGGCTGAACGTATCGATGTTTAACGGCATGGCATGTTCCTGTAATGTCTTATCAACATATAGTATACCACATTTCCGCATGAAAGGTTTCACTTCCGCATGAAAGGTTTCACTCCGTTCTGCACCGCCGGAAATTCCAGCCCCTTCCGCGAATCGCCGTTTTTTAGTATAATGTGCGGCATCCAAACAAAGGAAAGCTATGCACAATCTTGAGAAACTAAAAGCGAATTCAATCTGGTATGACGCGAATCTCGACTCATTGCTGCCGAAATACCGCGGCAGATACGTGGCCATTGCCGATGGCAAGGTGCTTGGCGATTACGGCGATTTTGACGAGGGCGTAGACGCAACGCTTGCCGAAGGACACGTCCCCGGTTCTTTCATGGTACATCTCTGCGTTCCGCGCGAAGAAGAGATTCCAAGGTTTTATCTTTCAGGTCGCGCAGATTTTTCAAGAGTCATGGCATGAGCGCATTTATTGCGAAATACAACACGCTTGTCAACGAGTTAAGAACAAAAATCAAGGTCCTCCCTCACGACGCGCCTGAATCGTCGGCAATTGAATTGACTTGCCTTTGGGACACGGGGGCGCAGTTCTCCGTGATAACTCCGCGCATCGCGGAAATACTTGGTTTGGATGCTGTTGATCTCAAGAAAGCATATACCGCAAACGGAATCTATGAAACCCCGGTTTATCGCCTTGACGCAATTCTGCCGACAGGGTATCGCGTACGAGGGCTCAAGGTTTCGACTGGCGATCTTCTCGTATGTGATATGTTGATTGGGATGGATGTCATAGGCCGTGGCGACTTTCTCATCACCAACAAAGAAACGACTGAATTCGTTTTCCGCATTCCATCAGAGGGCAAATCGCCATTGTGATTGTCAAATCGTAAACTGCAACGAAAGGAACGAAAGCAATAAAACAATGAAACGGCCATAGGCGGGGCAATGCTTCGCCACGGTCACACGTAACGGGAGGGGCGCGTTGTCCTCAACGCGCCGCGCTGATGTTTTGCAGGTGTTTTGTGAATTTGGTAGGGCGCGTTGTCCCCAACGCGTCCTACCAGGATGGTCGCGCTTGTCGCTGCCGGAAATTCCAGCACCTTCCGCGAGTTGAAATTGCCGAACAAAACCTGTTGAAATTGCCGAACGAAAACCGTTGAAATTGCCGAACGCCAGCCCCGACGCTATGCTTTTTCGCATTCGTGCATGTGCGAATAGAGCGATTCGGGGCTCTTGTACCCGCCTTCCGCCGGAACGAACGATTTCAGGCAGGCGTTGTGGACGGAACAGCCAGCGTGTTCTTTGCGGTACTTCGCCGCCGCTTCGATCTGG
>JAFPNP010000032.1 GCA_017411125.1 Kiritimatiellia bacterium | reverse complement strand
GTAGAGAGAAGGTGGTTGTCCTTCACTATCACCGCCGCGACCTTGCGGCGGGAACAGTTGGAACGGCGGGAGACGACCTGCGCTATTTCCATGAAATACTCGTCCCAGCCGGGACGCGTATCGTTCTTAGACTTGCGCTTCTTCATCTCAGCAGCCTTGAAGCAAGATTCCCGTGGAGGAAAGGTCGGCGGCATCTAGCGCGTACACCGGGTCGATTTCAACCGGCACGCCGTCCGCCACGTCCACGCCGGCCTGGGCGAGCTGGTGACGCCACTTCGCCTGGAGATCGGCACGGCACGTCGCGGGGGAGTCCTTGCCCTCGGCGTTCTTCACGGGGGAGAACTCGTCGCGACGGTCGAACGCCATGCAGGTGACGCCCTTCGCGTCGGCGAGCGCGTCGAATATGAACTTCTCGAACTTGTATCCATTCGGCTCGGACGGCTTCGCGGTCTTGCCCGAATCGTCCACGAACGGAATCTTCTTGTGCGCGAGGTGCAGCGGCATCGCCTTGGCCGCCTCCCTTTCGAGGAAACCACGGTCGAACACGTGGATGGCGGGCGACCCGAACTTGAAGTACAACTCGCCGTCGGCGCGGCGGCGGTTGTTCATCTCGTCCGTCATCTCGGTGTATTCTATCATGTCGAAGTGGCCGTCGCGCTTGACGACCATTCCGAGGCCCTCGTTCGGATCGCGCTTCGCGGTGAGCTTGAGGGAGTATTCGCTCTTCTCGAGCACGTGCAGGCCGATGAACGCTGGATCGGCGATCTCCACGAGCGGGTTGTCCACCTGGAAGTAGAAAAGCGTCGTCACGCCGCGCTTGCGCATGTTCTCGAAACAGCCGTTCGCCTTGAGGGCGGCGATCATTCCGCCGTGTCCGTCGGGACTCATGAAGATGCGTCCGGGCGCGTCGAGGATGATCTTGCCGTCGGGCGTCATGCCCGGCCACATCCCCTGCTTGAAGAAAATCACGTCGGCGGGATCCAGCCCGAAGTAGTCGTTCTCCTCGAAGTGGGCGACCGTGGCGGCATAGTTCGCGGCACTCGTCATCACATAGAACGGAATCGGCGTCTTGTAGCGTATCGAGAGCGCAAGTATCTTCCGCGCGTGGAAGTAGAATAGCGAAGAGCCCGTGACCGGGCCTATCGAGTACGCGCCCTTCGGACCATCGAAGCCGAGGCGCGACCCCTGCCCGCCGGCGACGAGCAGAACGCCCACACGCCCCGCCGCAAGCTCCTTCTCGCCGGCCGCCGCGGCGCGCTTCAACGCCGCACCCTTCAGCTCGTGGACTTTCGGCGCCGTTGGCTTGCCCTTCTTCGCGGACGCCGCCCCGCCGGCGGCGAGCGCCGCCTTGCAGCGCGCCAGCTCCTTGAAGTCGATGGACTCGATCTGCGCGAGAAGCGCCTTGCGTTCCGCCGCCGAGAGTTTTTTCCAGAAGCGCAGGACTTGCTCCTGCCCGTTCTTTTCCAATGTGGCCTTGGCCTGTTCGTATGTCATGCTGACCTTTCGCTTTCCTTTTGAAACCATCACATCCGCGTGTAGCGCGGACCGTCCCCGCCTTGCGGGAAAGTCCACTCGATGTTGCCCTTCGGACACTTGATCCGGCACGTCTTGCAGTGGAGGCAGTTGGAGAAGTCCACCTGAAGGCGTTCGCCCTCGCGAATGTAGACTTCCGCCGGACAGAACCTCGTGCAGGGCGAGCCGAACTCCTTCTCGCACTCCGTGCAAGCCGCCGGATCCTTGATCTTGAGGTGGCACGGCTGATCTTCCTCGTGGATCGTGCCGGACATGAACACGTCCGTCAGCCTGTCCGGCTGCAGCGGCGACGGCTCGACGCCGTCCGCCGCCTCGCGCGCCAGCCTTTCGCGCACGAGCGGTTCGAGCGCCGCCGCGTCGCCCTCGTCGCACCCAGGCACGCGGAACCACGGAAACTTCCCGCACGTCATCCACGCAAGCCCAGCCGCCGCGACGCCCCAAGGCAGCCCGAACGAGAAAGACGCGCGCACGTTGCGCACGCGCTTCATCTCCGTCCAGCCATCCGTCGCCTGAAGCCGCTTGAAATAGTCTTCGCCGAGCGCATCGTCCTTCTTCCCGCCGTTCGCGATAATCGCCTCGGCGGCGGCGCGGCCGCTTTCCAGCGCGATATGCACGCCCTTGATGCGCAGCGAGTCCAGCAGCCCCGCGCCATCGCCGACGATCAGCACGCCGGGCGCGTAGGGCTTCGGCACGGCGTAGAAGCCGCCCTCCGGAATCACCTTCGCGCCGTAGGCCACGGTCTTGCCGCCTTTTATATGGCGCTGCACGGCAGGTGCCGACTTGAATCGCTGGAACAGGCGGAACGGATCGATCTCCGCCCGCGCGTAGTCGAGAGCGTATGCGTAGCCTACCATCACCTGCGTCTCGCTCACGTGATAGACGAAGCCGCCGCCGTAGGTATCGATGTCGCTCGGCCAGCCGAAAGTGTGCATCACCTCTCCGGCGGTCTGCGTGCCGGACGGAACTTCGATCAACTCCTTGATGCCGAGCGCATAGGTCTGCGGACGCGTCCCCTGGAGTTTTTTCTCGGCGATGAGTTTTTCGGTCAAGATGCCGCAGCCGCCTTCGGCAAGCACGACGGTCTTGGCGCGAATCTCCTCCGAAGGAAGGTAGTTTGATTTCTTCCCGCCGTTTTTGTCCAACCCCTTCTCCCCGGTCCTCGCGCCTACGACGCGCCCGTTTTCCTCGATCAGCTCCGTGACGGCGAAGCCGGTGTAGATTTCCGCGCCAAGCTTTTCCGCGACCTGCGCAAGATACGCCGTCACCTTCGTGAGCGACGCAACGGGGAAGCCCTTGGAACTCATCATCTTCGGCACCCACGGAATTTTGATGCCGCTCTTGCCGGTTAGCAGCAGACGGAAACTCTCCTTGACTACCTTGGCCTCGCAGGGCAGTTTCTCGATCTCCTCCGGCGCAAGCAGCCCGTCGAACCCGCCCAGATCGATTATCGCGCCGGACAACACGTGCGAGCCGACGCTGCGGCCCTTGTCGAGCACGACAACCCTCGGCTTGCGCTCTCCGGCCCCGCGCATCAGCGCGATGGCCGTCGCAAGGCCGGCAGGTCCCGCGCCCACGATCAACACGTCTGTACTGATCATTTTTCTCCTTATCGAATCGCTCCAACTGCCTGAAAAACCTGAGGCGTTAATTATACCTTAACTTTTTCACCTGCGCAAGGAACAAAACGCATTCAAAAAACTTTTCGGTAAAGCGAATAACGGCCTGGCTGTTCGCAAGCAAAAAGGTCGCGAGAGAATGAAAAAGGCGAAATCACGCAAATTCTTCATACAGGGACGACGGCCTGAGTCCTAAGGGGGAGAAATTATGACCCCTAAGAAATCGTGAGCCTATAGGGGGGGAATTATGAACCCTAAGGGAAAGAATCGTGAGCCTATAGGGATTGTGAACCCTAGGGGTCTACGACCATAGAGGGGGTCGGCGCCTCGATGAAACACGGCGGCGGCGGCGCGTCGGGCATGTCGCGTCCAGCAGATTGTGTTATAATGAGGGCATGAAATGCCAGATTAAATACCGGTGCGCATTGTCGATCTTGACCGCGTTCTTCTCGACGTGCGCCTTTGCCGCGCCGCGCCTTGCGTTCCAGACGTATGCCGTTCGCGACCTGTGCGAAAAGGACTTCGCCGGAACGCTCAAGGCGGCGAAGGCAATGGGCTTCGAAGGCGTCGAGACGGGCCGCTTCTACGGTCTTGACGCAAAAAAGCTCAAGGCCGCGTGCGACGACGCGGGACTGGAACTTGTGGCGCTCCAGCTATACCCGCACTGCCTCACCGAGCCGCAGCTCGCCGAGACAATCAGGTTTTGCAAGGAAAGCGGCGCGAAACGCATCAACGTGGCATGGTACAAGGGCAGCGCGGAAAACGCCAACGACTGGCAGCTGCTCGTGAACGTCCTTAACCATGCGGCGGCAGTATGCGCGAAGGAGGGAATCGAAGTTGCCTACCACAACCACGACCAGGAGTTCAGTATCTCGCTGCACGGACGTACGGCGATGGAATGGCTCTATGACGGCGACGGTCCGGGAATTTTGCGGCAGGTGAACGAGACGCCGCGCTTCTCGCCGCTCGTGAAGCAGGAACTGGACGTCGGATGGTGCGTTCTGGCGGGCGGCGATCCGCTCGCGTGGCTCACCGCACATCCGCGCCGCAACCCGACGGTACACGTCATGCCGGCGGGCGGACAGTCCGTCGGCGACGCGAATGATCGAGCGGACTGGAAGCGCATAGTCCCGGCGCTCGTGGCCGACGGCGTGGAGTGGCTTGTCGTGAAGCCCACGGCACGCCCCGATTCTCTTGCCGACCTCAAGGCGAGCATCGATTATCTGAAACGTTTGCCCGCCCTGAAATAGGATGTCTTTGGCCACAGATTCCGAAGTGTCAAAAAAGGAATACGCACATGAAACGAAACAAGATCACGTTTGCGGCGATTGCCGCATCATCCGCCGCTTTCGCCGCTGCGCCGATGCTCATTCCCGCTCCTAGGGAAATGACGATGACTGGAGGGATGCTGCTTGCCGCGACCAATGCGCCGAAGATCGAGGTAGTCGCGTCGATTCCGTCGGAAGGATACGAGCTTTCCATCACGACGAACGGCGTATCGATTCGCCACTCGGATGGCGCAGGCCTTTTCTATGCGAAAATGACGCTCGCGCAGCTGAGGGTGGACGCAACGAACGCATCCCTCCCGTGCCTTGAAATCAAGGACGCGCCGGCGTTCAAGTGGCGCGGCGTCCATCTGGGCGAGACGCAGCGGCTCTTCGGCAAGCGGACGGTCATGCGGATGCTCGATTTGATGTCGCGCTACAAGTTCAACGTATTCCACTGGCATTTCACCGACGACAGGGGCTGGCGCATCGACTTCCCCGAATATCCGAACCTCGCCCGAAAGAGCGACCCGCCGTGGCTCTGCTCGACCGAACAGGCGCTCTTCTATTCCAAGGAGGACGTCCGGGATATCCTCGCCTACGCGAAGGCGCGGCACATCACCGTAGTGCCGGAACTCGACTTCCCCGGGCACTCCCGGGCGATCACGGCGGCCTATCCCGACTTCGCCTGCCAGCTGAAGCCGAAGTCGCGTTCGAACGTCCTTTGCGTGGGCAACCCAGAGACGCTGAAGTTCGTCGAGCGGGCGCTCGACTGGGTGTGCGAAATGTTCCCGTCCGAGGTCATTCACATCGGCGGCGACGAATGTTCGCGCCGTCCCTGGGGAAAATGCCCAAGGTGCAAGGCGTTCATGAAACAGCACGGAATGAAGAGCGCCACGGAAATCCAGCCGTGGCTGACGCGGCGTCTTGCCGCCTGTCTCGCGAAAAAGAAGCGCAAGGCGATCGGCTGGGACGACATCGTGACGGAGCACGGCAACGTCGTCAAAGCCCTGGACGCCTCCGTGCTGCCGGAAAGGGACGCCGTCATGGTGATGGGATACCGCTGCCGCGATATGATCCTCGCCTCGCTCGCCGCGAACATGGGATACAAGGTGGTGCAGTCGCCGTCCCGGCACACCTACTTCGACTACAGCCAGGGACTTCCCGACGATCCGTTCCACTACTTCCACCCCGACCGTTTCACGACGACGCTCGAGACAGCCTACAAGTTCGATCCCTACGAGGACGTGAAGCCAGAGGCGCGGGCAAACGTCGTCGGCGGGCAGTGCTGCAACTGGACGAAGTTCACGTTCACGCCGCGCGACCTCGAATGGAAGATGTGGCCGCGTGCGTTAGCGACGGCGGAGATTCTCTGGACAAATCCCGATCCGAATAAACGAGACTTCACTGAATTCTCGATCCGCGCTGCGGAACATCGCCGCCGTCTCGTCCGCGACCACATAAACTGTGCTCCGCTGAAATAGATTTTTACGGCATCCTGCAACAAGAAAGGAAAGCAAAAATGGTGCGCCAAGCAAAGCTCGGCAGAACTAACAGAATGAAAGGAATCTGTACGGCAAAGAAAACGACATGCCGATAGGAAGGCTGGCTGCGCGGAGATGCACCGTAGAAGCTTCGCTTCGGAGGGTACCTCGCCGAAGGCGGGACGGGGCATAGGGACATGGCGCGTTCCGAAAGTTCTGCACGGGAACTTGGGAGACCTGCCGACGCGACGGCGGCGGCGGTGACGTCGCTTTCCGCGCTCGTTTCGCGGTTCAAGACAGTTGTTCTTTCGCCTTTGCCGCTTCGATGCCGAAATGTGATATACTATTCCGCGAAAGGGTTTTCGTGTGGATACCCTTGAATTTAGAGTAAGCGAAAGGCAAACAACCATGAAAGAGAAAGTCATGCAAGGAAAGCCGTATGCGGGAAATCCGCACGTACGGTTTGACGAGGGGGCGGGCGCTCCGAGACATTCGGGGCGTTCCGCTCTACTCTACAATACAAGACGACAGTTCATCCGCAACGCCGCAGGCGGCGCGGCACTCTTCAATATTTTGCCCCGCGCGCTCATTGCAGGTAGCGGACAGACACCACCGAGCGAGACCGTGTGCGTGGCGGCGATTGGCGCGGGCGGACGCGCCTCTGACGACATCGACGGCCTCGCGCACGCGGGCGCGCGAATCATTGCGCTCTGCGACGTGGATACGCGCCGCTGCCAACATCAGCGCGGGAAACGTCCGAACACGCCGTTCTACGTCCGCTACAGGGACATGCTTGACAAGCATGACAAGGAGATTGATGCCGTGCTCATCGGCGTGCCCGACCACTGGCACGCCACAATGGCGATCGAGTGCCTGAAACGTGGCAAGCACGTGCAGTGCGAGAAGCCGCTCGCACAGAGTTTCCATGAGATGGACGACATGATCGCCGAGGCGAAGAAACATCCAAACCTCGTCACGCAGGCGATGAACCAAGGACACGCCTACGACACGATTCGCGACTTTCGCGAGTGGGTGGAGGCCGGGCTCATCGGCGAAGTTACGGAGGCGCACGTGTGGTGTCCGGCGAAGTACACGTTCATGGATGTCCTCGACGACATGAAGAAGGCGTGGGAGGTACCGAAGGAACTGGACTGGGAGCAATGGCAGGGGCCCGTCCCGCACCGCCCGTACTTCCCGAAGTTCCTGCCTGGGGTGTGGCGCTTCTGGACTATGTACGGCACGAACACGCTCGGCGACTGGAGCTGCCACCTGATGGACCCGCTCTTCTGGACGTTCGGTCTCGGACTCCCGAAGACGGTGAAGGCCGAGGTCGTCGGCAGTTGGACGCCCGAGGTGCACGGCCTTACGTTCCCGAAGGGCGTGAAGACCACGTTCGAGTACGTGAAACGCGACGGCAAGCCGTTCAAGCTCGTGTGGTTCGACGGCGAGGCGAGCAAGTCCGTGCCCGTGCCTCCCGGCTACAGGGACGACATGAAATTCTATCCGCCGTACGACTCTAAGGAGGCCCGCGCACGGCGTGACAACATGACGAACGGCGCATTCGTCTATGGCACGCGCGGCGTGATCGAGTACGGCCACCACGGCGCGAACTACCTGCGTCTGCTGCCAGACACGACGCTTGAGAAACTCCGCGCCGACGGAGGGTGTCCGAAACAGAAGTATCCGCGCATTCCCGGCAAAAATCCTGATGCAAAGCCGTACAACGAATTCATCGCGGCGGTGAAGGGTGGCCCGAAGGTGGGCAGTGACTTTGCCTACGCGGGCGCGATGACGCAGTGTTCGCTCACGGGCGTGGCGGCGCTCTTCGATCCTGGCCGGCTGCTCACGTGGGATATGTCCGCACGTTGCTTCGCGAACAGTTCGTCCGCCAACAAGATGCTTCGTCAACCCCGCCTCCCAGGCTGGTGATTCGTGGAAAGCAAGAGGGTCTGACCCTTCTGTATATGTTACTATAAATCCTGCAAGCAATAAACCAACCAAACACCAACGAAAAGGAGAAATCCAAATGTCAGAGAGGAACCAGATACCCGAATGGAGCGGCGGGAAGCTCGAAAACGGCGAGTTCCTCAACTACTCCAAGGAAGTCTCGCGCATCGCCCACGGCTTCGACGCCGCGAAGGTGCCGCTGGGCGACCGTCTCGCGACCCTCGACGCCGCGAACGTGAAGCTCACGGACTTCATCAACGAGTCCCGCAAGTATGGCGAAACCGCCGAGATCGCGAAGCTCGATTCCCGCCGCGACATCATCTTCCGCGCCATCTGGAAGTTCGTCGAGACGCTTTCCGAGCTGGACGGCGCGGGCGAGTTCGACTACTCCGCCCGCCGCGTTCAGGCCGCGCTCGCCCCGTACAAGGGCCTCAATTCCCACCCCCTCACCAAGGAGACGGAGGAAATCAAGGGCCTCATCTACGACCTTATGGAGAAGGGCGACGTGCGAACCGAGGTGGAGTTCATCGGGCTGGATGCCGTACTCGGCGAGCTTACCAGCGCGAATAACGCGCTGGCCGAGAAGTACAATGCGCGTACGGACGCGGGTATCGGGCGTGATGCCGAAAAGGGTGGCGAGACCACCGCGTCGCTGCGCAAGTCGGTCGCCGAGATGGTCACGAACATCCTCGCGACGGTCAACGCGCTCGACCGCGTGATGCCGTCCGACGCGACGGCAGCGGCGGTGACGTCGCTCACGTCTGTGGTGTCGCACTACAGGAATGTCGCCTCGCAGGGCGGAAAACGTCACGAAGAGCCGGAACCGGAGCCGGTTCCGCCGAATAACGACTAAAACTGCATAAAAATGGCGTTTCCGCGCCGAAAAAAGGTCCCACCGAAATTTTGGTGGGACTTTTTCCGTCTGGAAAAACGTTCCCGAAAATTTTGGCGGGCATTTTTCCGGCCGGAAAAACCTTCCCTAAAATTTTGGCGGGACTTCCGCCGCCGGAAAAAGCTTCCCGAAAATTTTGGTGGGACTTCCGCCGCCGGAAAAAGCTTCCCGAAAATTTTGGCGGGACTTCCGCCGCCGGAAAAAGCTTCCCCAAAATTTTGGCGGGACTTCCGCCGCCGGAAAAAGCCTCCCCAAAATTTTGGCGAGGATTTTCTTTCGCCTTTGCCGCTTCGATGCCGAAATGTGATATACTATTCCGCGAAAGGGTTTTCGTGTGGATACCCTTGAATTTAGAGCAAGCGAAAGGCAAACAACCATGAATGAGAAAGCCATGCACGGAAAGCCGCACGTACGGTTTGACGAGGGGGAAGTCGCATCGACGGCAATGCCGAGGCGTGGGTCTCTACTCTACAAGAAACTCATTCTTGGCATGGCCGTGACGTCGGCTGGCCTTTGCGTCGCCGGCGACTATCCATTCCAGCTGGCGGAGATGACGGGCCGCGAGCCGAAGGTCGTCCCCCAGGAGAGGATGAAGGCAATATACGAAGAGGTCAAGACGCCGTACAAGGCGGGCATGATCCTTCTTCCGGGAAAAAACGAGAAGATCGACAACCCGTGCGTCTTCCGCCATGGCGACGAATGGTATATGATCTTCGTCGTGTTCGACGGGAAGGGATACGAGACACACATCGCGAAGTCCGCGGACCTTGTGAAGTGGAAGCGCCTTGGGATGGTGTTCTCCCGTGCTTCGGGCAATTGCTGGGACGCCGCGCAGGCCGACGGCTGGCCGCTCCTGCTCGATCCGCGCTGGGATGGGCCAAACACGCTCGGCAAGTTCGACGGACGCTACTGGATGATGTACATCGGAGGGCAAAAGAAGGGCTACGAGACGGATCCGCTTTCGACTGGCGTCGCGTGGACCGACGACCCGTCCGCCGTGAAGCAGTGGACCCGCTATCCCGGAAACCCCGTGCTGTCGCCAACCGACGCCGACGCGCGCGAGTTTGAGCGCAAGACGATCTACAAACACTACACCGTCGAGGATCCCACGCGCGCGTGCGGCGGCAGGTTCGTCGACTTCTACAACGCCAAGCAGAAGGGCGTGTGGCGCGAGACGATCGGAATGGCCGTCTCTGACGACTTGCTCCACTGGCGGCGCTTCGGCTCCGTCCCCGTGATCTCCGACGGCGACACGACGAAGTTCGCGATCTCCGGCGACCCGATGATACGCCGCATCGGCGACACGTGGGTGATGTTCTACTTCGGCTGCGGATGGAAGCGGAGCGGCGCGTTCGACACGTTCGCCTGCTCCTACGACCTCAGGAACTGGACCAAGTGGGATGGCGTGCCTCTTGTCGAGCCTTCCAAGCCGTACGACAGTACATACGCCCACAAGCCCTGGGTGATCAAGCACGAAGGCGTCGTGTACCACTTCTATTGCGCCGTCGGGGACAAGGGGCGCGGCATCGCCCTGGCGACGTCAAAGCCGCTTTCTGAATGACAATTGGATTGTACGTCTCAAACAGCGCGGGTCGTGTGATATAATATATGTGTGCTACGACGAAACAAAGGGGGCGCGAGGGTCAGACACGATTGGTGGAGTAAGAGAGGTGGGGTGACTGAATTTTTGATAAACTGTCTGCCATGCGACGCCCAAGGAACTTTCAAACGGACAGATGCTACCACCTGATAAACCGGGTGGTCCACCGCGCCTTTTACCTGGACGAATATGAGCCATGACATG
>JAFPNP010000285.1 GCA_017411125.1 Kiritimatiellia bacterium | reverse complement strand
CGCGAAATACTGCCAGAAGATATTCCCCTCCGCCACCTGCTTCCAGTACGACTACCTCGCGGACGACATCCCCGCGCTCGCAGGGCAGATGACCTTCGGACAGACGCGCAAGATGCCGCCCAACCTCGCCGCCGACCTCGCGAACCCGAACATCAAGTGGATCGTCTTCATCAATCCGCCGTTCGCCACCGCCAACACCGTCAGCGGCGAAACGGGCAAGAAGTCCAAGGACACGGTCTCCATGACCACGATCCGCGAATGGATGAACGAGGAGGGCTATGGCGAGGCGAGCCGCGAGCTCTTCACGCAGTTCCTCTTCCGCATCTCGAAGGAGTTCAAGGAGAGACAGGCCCACCTCTGCATGTTCTCGAAGCTGAAGTACGTCAACTCCAACAACGATCAGAAGATACGCGACGGCTTCTTCCAGTACCAGTACGAGCGCGGGTTCATTTTCCCGATCAAGTGCTTCTACGGCGCAACGGGCAACTTCCCCGTGGGATTCCTCGTCTGGAACCTCGCGAAGAAAAAGCACCTGAAAGACCAGGCGATCACGTTGGACGTGTTCAACGCGGACGTGGAGAAGGTCGGCACGAAACGGTTCCCGTCCGTCGAGCGCACGGCAATGCTCAACAAGTGGTGTCCGCGCCCGAAGTGGGACGGGAAGTCCGTGATGCCCACGTTCGTGAGCGCGTTCAACCTCAAGACGGACAACAAGGACAAGCGCAACCACGTCGCGCCCGGCTTCCTCTGCTCCGTGTCGAGCAAGGGCGACGATGTTCAGAATCAGAAGAGCGCGTTCATCCTCTCCGTGCCTTACGCGAACGCGGGCGCGTTCTCGGTGACGCCGGAGAACTTCGAGCGGGCGATGGTGCTTCACGCCGTGAAGAAGATTCCGAAGGCGACGTGGACAAACAATCGCGACGCGTTCTACGCGCCGAACGCGGAATTGCCAGAGGAATTCGTTGCGGACTGCGTTGTGTGGTCGGCTTTTGCCGATTCCAACTATGCCGTTTCTCTGCGCAACGTCGAGTATCAAGGGCGGACGTGGCAGATTGCGAACAACCTCTATCCGTTCCCGCTGGACGAGGCACGCCGATGGCCGTGCGCGCATGGCGACATCGCGGCGCAGCTCGCGGCGGCGAACGAAGACAGATTTTTGGCGACATGGCTTGACGCGCACAGGCTTTCGCCCGAGGCGCAAGCCGTCATGAGCGCCGCGCGGACGCTCTACCGCGACTTCTACGCCAACATCACGCGCACGCCGTGGATGGACTGGAAGATCGAGACTTGGGACGTGGGTTTCTACCAAATTCGCAACGCGATGAAGGCGCTGCTTTCCGTTGAGTCAGCCGACGCGCTCCGCGAGGCGCACAATGCGCTTCGCGCCAAGCTTCTGCCGCAGGTCTATTCGCTTGGATTCCTCAACCCCGACGTGGAGTATTTTGGATGACACACGGCTGCATCGTCGCGTCATTCAAAGGGATACTGCGCTTCCCCTATAGGGATATATGCACAAAGTGGGGTATTTATGCACACAAAGTGGGGTGTTTGTGTGCATAAAGTGGGGTGTTTGTGTGCATAAAGTGGGGTGTTTGTGATTATATCCCCTAAGGCTTTTGTTGCTGCCCCGGACGGGACGAAGCCCATCCCTTCCGAGAGGGCGCGTGTCCTCGTTTCGCAATGAATTTTCCGCTTGCGTTAAACGTGGGGTTTTGGCATAATAACGCCGTTTGACCCTTGAAGCGCGCAAGGTTGGTTCAGCGAGTTCCGTCAAGCCGTGCGACTTGGCTCGCGGATGGCGCGGAACGGGGTCGGAGGAACATCGGAATCTACATGAACACAGTTCTTATCGGGTCCCAGTGGGGTGACGAAGGAAAGGGCAAGATAATCGACGTCCTGACGGACAAGGCGGACGTCGTGGTTCGCTACCAGGGAGGCTCGAACGCCGGCCACACGGTCATCGCGGAGGGCAAAAAGCGCGTCCTGCGTCTCATTCCAAGCGGCATATTGCACGAGGGTAAAACGTGCATCATCGGCAACGGCGTCGTGATGAACCCTCTCGACCTTATAGAGGAAATAGAGGCCATGCGGGCTTCCGGCGTCGAGCCGAAGGGGCGGCTCTTCATCTCCACGCGCACGCAGATGGTCATGCTCTACCACCGCGCGCTGGACAAAGCGGAGGAGGCCGCGCGCGCTCCCGGCAGGAAAATCGGCACCACCGGGCGCGGAATCGGTCCCGCATACGCCGCTAAGGTTAGCCGTACCGGTCTTCGTTGCGGCGACATGCTGCGCGACGATTTCACAGACGTCGTTCGCGAACAGGTGGAGGAGACAAACCGCAGGCTCAAGATGCTCCGCGCCGAACGCGTGGACGACGGCGACCAGATCGAGGTGCCGGGCTGCACCGTGAAGGACTACCAGCTCGACGCAGACGAATTCGTGCGCATCTACGCAGCCGCCAAGGAAAAACTCTCTCCGTACATCATCGACACCGTCACGTATCTTCACGCAGCCAAGGCCGCCGGGAAGTCCATCCTCTGCGAAGGCGCGCAGGGCACGATGCTCGATATCGACTTCGGCACGTATCCTTTCGTCACCAGCTCCAACCCGACCTCCGGCGGCGCGTGCATAGGCTCCGGACTTTCGCCGCGGGATATCGATTGCGTCGTAGGCGTCGTCAAGGCATACACCACGCGCGTCGGCGAAGGACCTTTTCCGACGGAACTGTACGACGCAGTTGACAAGCAGGATCCCGACGGCAAGGCCATGGCCGAGCGCGGGCACGAATTTGGCGCCGTCACGAAGCGTCCGCGCCGCACCGGCTGGTACGACGCCGTGATCGCCCGTTTTGCGCAGCAGGTCAACGGAGTGGACTACTGGGCGCTCACCAAGCTGGACGTTTTGGACACGCTTCCCAAAATCAAGATATGCGTCGCCTACGAGCTGGACGGGGAGCGCATCGACACGATTCCGTGTTCCGCAAGCGCTCTCGCCCGCGTGAAGCCTGTCTACGAGGAGATGGACGGTTGGATGTGCGAGACGTCGAACATAACGCGCATCGAAGACCTTCCGCCCAAGGCGAAAGCATACGTAGACCGCATCGTGGAGCTGTCGGGTGCGAAACTCGGCATCCTCTCCATCGGGCCCGCCCGCGAATCGACCATACGGATTGCGCTGTGAACCACGTGTTGAAACGAACGCTGACGGGATTGACCGTCGGGGGCGGCGTCGTCGCGCTTTTCCTGTGGTGCCCGCTTCAGGCGGTGTCTGGCATAGTGATTGCGCTGTCGTGCCTCGCGCAGCTGGAGTTCTACCAGATGGCGAAGCGGTACGAGCCTGTCGCGTGGTTCGGGCTGCTGTCCGGCGTGGCGTGGATTTGCTGGACGGCATACGGGAACGCCAATTGTTTGTTCGCGCCGATTGCGCCCGCGCTGGCGTTCTTCGCGTTGTGCGCGTGGGTGCTTTTCCGCCAGCGCTACAAACATCCGGCAGGGACGATCGCGTCCACTCTGCTCGGATTTCTCTACGTGCCGTTCCTGTTTTCGTTCTTCATCCGCATAATCGGCCTCGGCTCTTCTCCTTCCGCGCCGCGCGCCGGGCTCTACACGCTCCTTGCGGTGATCGCGATGGCAAAGTTTTCGGACACCGGCGGCTTTGCGCTCGGTCTGGCTTTCGGAAAACACAAGATGTGCCCGGCGGTCTCTCCGAAGAAGTCATGGGAGGGACTGGCCGGATCCGTTCTTTTCGCGTCTGTCACGGCGTGCGTGTTCCTCGCGATATCGCGTTACTACGGCTGGGGAAGCGCCGTCGGCGCATGGAACGCGCTCACCTATCCGGTCGCCGTAGCGATCGGCGCGGCGGTTGCCGTGCTGGCGACCATCGGCGATCTGGTGGAATCGCGTTTCAAGCGCGAGTTCGAGGTGAAAGACTCCGCCACGTTCATGCCGGCCGGCATGGGCGGCTTCCTCGACATGTTCGACTCGTTTCTTTTCATTCCGGCGCTCGTGTATCTTCCTCTTCTTTGCATGAATGGTTCGTAAGACGTGCCGTGACCATGCGCGTGCGCCGACGCTTGCACATTGGTGCGGCATGTGGTAGAATAGCCGTGTTTCTACAGAAAAGGAGATATGAAATGGAAATAACCAAACGAGGTTTCATCGTTCTTGCGGCGTGTGCGCTTGCGACGTCGCTTTACGCTGGCCACCACCATCGCCACGGCAGACCGCTTCCGCCGAATGCGTACTGGTGCCACAAGTGCGACGGCGACGGGTACAATTGGACTTGGTACGGCTGGAAGAAGACATGCGGCATCTGCGACGGACGCGGCTGGTGCGTGAAGCACACCCCGCCGCCGCCCAGATTCGCTCCGCCGCCGCGCAAGGTCGCTCCGCCGCCGCACAAAGTCGCGCCGCCGCCGCCCCGCAAGGCCGCTCCTCCGCCGCACAGGGACAACAGGGACGTGCGCGGGCGCAAGGGCGGCCCGCGTCGCTGATCGGGAAGTGTTCGGACGCCTTTACCTGACAAACCTCTCGTGCGCGTGTGCGCTCGGGAGAACCAGCGAATCCATCCTCGCGAACGTGCGCAAGCGCTCGTCGGCGGGGATGGT
>JAFPNP010000284.1 GCA_017411125.1 Kiritimatiellia bacterium | reverse complement strand
TATTATACCAAAACTCGGTCTTCCGGAAGAGAAAGTTAGTACAGATTAAATAAGTTAGCGTAGGCTATTGACACTGGGGGCGCAATATGTTAGACTATACTCACTTTTGGAGAAGCCAGACAGATGGAGATTCCGACAATAGACAAACGCCACCGCAAGGAGCTTCTGGGCTTCCTGTTGGTCAAGACGGCTGCGGTCCGGCAAGGCGTAAAGCCCGCAGAGCTGCTGCGGGTGCGCCACTGCTATGCAGGGGTCAACGCGGAGGGGCTGCGCGTGTGCCTGTACCGGGACGACATATACACGATCCTGGGGCTGGACTATGTAGAACTCAAGGTCGAAACCGAAAGCTCGCTCGTGCTGTTCTACAATCCGCACGTCCTGGCAAGCACGCTCGCGGAACCGCGCAACGCACGATGGCTGGCGCGGATGGGGTACCCGGCGGACGCCTCCCTTCACGCCATGCTTGCACATCTTGCGCGCAGGGCAGGTGCGTGCGAACTCCCGCACGAAGTCGGCATTTTCATCGGCTATCCGCTCAAAGACGTTGCCGGGTTTCTCGCCCGGCTCCCCGCCACGCCCGTGCACCGTGGCGTCTGGCGCGTGTACGGCGGCGCGGAGGAGTCGCTGCGCCGCATGCGACTGTACGCCGCCACAGAAGCAAACGCGCGCAAGGTGCTCGAACAATCACGCGGGGTGGACGATTTCATCAACGCAATATCTGCCAAAAAGGCAAGTTAGTAAAGGAAAACAAACATGGACCAAATACACGTAATCTACGGCAGCACCACAGGCATGACCGAGGCTGTTGCGGACAAAATCGCAAAGGCGCTTGACGCGCAGGCGTTCAACATCGGCGCTGGCGACGCAGCAGCGTTCGACGCCGAACTGCTCGTTCTCGGTTCCTCTACGTGGGGCGTGGGCGACCTGCAGGACGACTGGGCGGCGAAACTCGACGAGGTGAAAAGAAACTTCGCCAGTAAGAAAGTTGCCGTGTTCGGACTCGGCGACTCAATCGGCTTCGCAGATTCGTACTGCGTCGCCGCCGAGACCATCGCAAACGCGGCAAAAGCCGCAGGCGCGACGCTCGTGGGCGAAATCCTCAAGATCGACGACACGAACGAGGCGGATCAGACAGACGGCAAGATCGCCGCCTGGGTCGAAACGATCAAGGCGTAAAGACAATTCAGAGGGGCGGCGGACTTCCGCCGCCCCTTAAAACAAAACGTAAATTAGATATGGATAACATAACGAGGGCTTTCATTCTCGCGGCCACTTCCTTCGCCATTCCCGCATATGCGAACATCACCGTGAACGGAACTTCATATTCATCGGGCGTAAGCCTCAATACTGCGAACGGGAAGTTCACGATCAATGGCACCGCTGCCGGTTACATAAACGTCAAACAAAGTTGTACCATCGTGCTCGACAACGTGACGTGGACTGATTCGACGACAAGGACAGACGCAATCCAGATCACCGACGGACTTACGGTCAATCTCCATCTCAAGGGGACGAACAAAATTACATGTTCGGCATCGGACGGCAGGCAAACCGGCATTCGCGTGACGAGCGGAACGACGCTCAACATAACCAATCTCACCGAAGACGCATCCCTCGCAGTCATCGCCACCGCCGGTTACCGCGACTGCGCCATCGGCGGTTCGTACAACGACGATTCCAACAGTTCAGCGTGTGGAACGGTCAACATCTACGGCGGAACGATTACCGCGCGGAGCGGCGTCTATTGTGCTGGCATCGGCGGTTTCGGTACGGGTTCGTCATCTAAAGCCAAAAAAGGCACCGGCGGTACTGTCCGCGTCTATGGCGGTGTTCTCAACGCATACGGCGGAGGCACTACGGGGGGCGGCGCCGGCATCGGCGGCGGTTACTACGGCTCCGGCGGCGCTTTCTACAACTACGGCGGTACTGTCTATGCAACGCGGGGGAGTTCCGCTGCGGCGGACATCGGCATCGGCGCGAGCGGCACATCGACTTCCGCAACGTTTTACATGGCCGGAGGCTCGACAGGACTCGCCAACGGCAGCGTCACGGGAATGGCGAACGCCGTAAATCCCGCAGGGGAACGCGTCTATCGCGTGCTCATCGAGAACTGCACGGCTGGGAAAAGACATGTGTTCGAAGGACTGCCCGACTACTACAAACAAAGCAACATCGTTCCAGACGCGAACGGAATCATTCACCTCTGGCTTCCGAACGGCGACTACAAGTTTAAAGATGACACGTATCTATACAAAGCAACCGTGAACGGCGGAAAGACGACCGCCACAAGGGAGATAAAGCCACGCAAGGGCTTTATCATGATGGTTTACTGAACAAGGAGATTGAAATGGATTTGAAAAACATAGCCGCGTTTGCAATTGCGTTCGGCGTGGCATCGGTTGTTTCCGCCGCGCCGTTCGACAGGTGGTTCGAGCATAAAACATCGGACGGCACTGTCAAGCGCATCCACGGCACCGGCGACGAATACGGCGCCCGCTTCGAGGACGAAGAGGGACGCAACCTCGTCTACAACCCGTCCAAGGGCGTGTACGAATACGCGACGCGCGAGGGCGACGCGACATTCCGCCAACGGGCGCTCGAGCGTCTTCGCGCAAAGGCGGAGGAGACGGGGCTTTCAAGACGATGGGAAGCCTTGAAGTCAAAACGAGCCGCAGAGACGGAGGCCACCGCGCAATCATCCGCGCTCAAGGCACCTCCGTCCACGACCACCAAGGGGCGGATTGTCGGTGTGACGCTGCTCGTCGATTTCCCGCTTGTCGACGCGGACGGCAACGTCACGAACACGCTCGCTCAGGTCACGCATCCGGACGTGACGGCGAACGACCTGCGTGAACTCGTGAACGGCAAGACGCTGACTATCTCCGGAGCAAGCCGCGACGACGTGCTGATCTGCAAAGGCGGCAAATATGCCGCAGGCATCGGAGGCGGCTACGAAAAGAGATTGCTCACGGTGAGCGACAACGCCTCCGGCACAGTGAGAATACTCGGCGGGACAGTTCGCGCGACGGGAGGATACAACGGCGCCGGAATCGGCGGCGGAAATGGCGGAGCGGCGGAACGCATCGACGTGTACGACGCGCTCGTGGAGGCGACAGGCGGAACGGGCGCCGCCGGAATCGGCGGCGGCTACAAGGGAACGGCGGGACACTTCTTCAACTACGGCGGAACCGTCTGGACGAAGGGCGGCGCGGGAGACGGCGCTACGCCGGACATCGGACGCGGCAAGGACAGCTCGTCCTCGACAACGCGCCGCTTCTACGTCTCCGGCGGATCGACCACGCTCGCCAACGGATACGTCACGGGAATGATGACGCCATCGAACGCCACCGCGCGCGTCAGCCGCACCGTGACCGCGAACCTCGATCCGTTCGCGGCGTATGTGTTCACCGGACTGCCGGACGGATACGGACAGAGATTGATCGTCGCCGATGCGAAAGGAGAGGTGCATCTTTGGCTTCCCAACGGTGAATACGCCTACTCGGGCGGCGAAATCGACTACACCGTCGCCGTCACGGGCAGCAAGACGACGGCGACGGGCTTGTCCGATTACGGGAAATGGCTGAAGAAATACGGATTCCTCGACCATGATCTTCCAACATCCGAAGAACGCAGAATGTTCGATACGCAGACGACGCTGTTCGCGAAAAGACGCGCTGACGGCTCGATCATGACCGTCCGTGAAGAATATGTGGCCGGAACGAACCCCGAAGACAAGGACGATGTATTCACGGCCGGAATAGAAGTCGGCCCCGACGGCAAGGCAATCGTAACCTGGAAGCCGGATCTCAACGAAGGCGGAGCGAAGTCCGTCCGCAAATACACTGTGCTGGGCGCGGAAAATCCCGGCGGCCGCTGGCACGAAAGGCAGAGCGCAGACAGGTTCTTCAAAGTCGAAGTCTCGATGCCGTAAATCAAGGAGGAAAATGAAAATGAGAATTCAATGCGGAAATCTTGCGGACGACAAGCGGCTCGGTGCGGTGTTGCTCGCCGCAATCGCAGGCGCGGCTGCGGCTTTTGCGGCCAGACCGCCAGATCCATACGACGGGCTTCAGGTCGTGGAGCCTGCGGCGACAAATCTTTCCGCGCAGCTCATTCTGCCCGATTTTGTAGAGCCGGGTGTCACGGCGGAGGGACGCATTTCATATTCCAACCTGCTTTCGGCCGCCGTCGTGTCCGCGCCGGTATTCACGCTCGACGCGACTGGCGGCACGAAGTTCGCGGACGGCACGGAAAAGCTCGTCGTCAATGCGGCGTCCAACCTGCCGCCGGGAGGTAAAGGCGAGGCGCGGTTTTCGTTCACGGCGCTTTCCAGCCACACGATTTCGCTTTCAATCCGCGACTCGAACGCTCCCGCCGCTCTGTCGTCCGCAAGTACGGAGGATGTGCAATCTCGGGCAGGCGCGGTCCCGTTCGCCGCCTTTCTTCCGTGCGGGCCCGCGCCGCTGACAACGCGCTTTGTCGCGCTCAACACCCGCCGCGCCACATCGCATGTCTGGCGCTTCGCAGACGGATCCGTCTCGACGGAAGAGATGCCGGAACACGCGTTCACATCGCCCGGCGTCCATGCCGTCACGCTCACGCTTTCGTATGCAGACGGCGGAACGAACGAGACGTTCACGGTTCCTGACGCCGTGACGGCGTGGAACGCGCCAAATGCAATCTCCAGAATACAAGCCATTCCGGTCGCATCCAACACGCTCTATTTCGCCTTTGCGGCGAACGTGTACAGGGATGCCCTTGGCGTAAAGAAAGTACGCCGGTTCTACGGCGGCGTCGCCGGAACGTTCGCGGCAGACGTCAAGACCACAGTCTCGACGCCAGACGGCGCGATTTCCAAAGGAATCGACGCCACTGTCGATTTCGGAACGCCGCCGCTGATGCTGTGGGCCGGACCCAAAGCGACGGCATCCGCGACAATCGGCGCGGATCTCGAGATCTCCGCGCGCGGAAGGTTTGCGCGCGGTGTGCGCTATGACGGCGACGGACGGCATCCCCGCCACGTCGGCGGCGCGGCGGTCGAAGCCGGAGCCGTTTCGGTACCTCGTCTGTTCGCCGACGCGACAGTATTCGCCGGAATGGAAGTCGGCGCGGCGTTTGGCGCAGAGTCTCCTCTTGGGGGTCTTTCGGCCACGTTCTTCTCGATTTCGGCGGCGGCCGGCGTCCGAGGCGACGTCAGCGCGGAAATCTCCGGAGATGCGCGATCGCTCGACGCGAAAATCCGTCCCGTCGTCGAAGTCGAATTCGTCCCCGTCTCCGTA
>JAFPNP010000283.1 GCA_017411125.1 Kiritimatiellia bacterium | reverse complement strand
GTGGGTGCTTTGCAGATATGAATACGGTGGAATGGGGCGAGATGTGCGTACATGGTGCAACGAGAATCCAGACGGCGGGGTTCTCGCGATAGTAGATTCCGTAGAGGATATCCCTGATAATTGCGGGCATCTAATTTTGGTGGGGCGCGCTTGCCGCGATTATCTTCGTGTTTTAATGAAACAAGCGGGTAACATCTCCAAGGGCAAGGTGCCAAGGCCTAAGTGCTTGACATTAATCTCGCCAAACTTGTCTGTTGCAAAATTGCCTGAAAAAATGGTAGAATCACTTGGAATAAGGTCTTTCGAAGGCGAATTCCTTGCGGAAGTATCCGGTGATGCCCAAAAGGATGTTTCGTGGCTGGAAATTGTTCCAGAATGCGAATTGTACCTGCCAAACTGGTTGAATCTTGCATTGGGGAATGATAAGAAATGAAGTCGTTTGTCATATTTTTTGTCGCGCTCTTCTTCATTTTTTCTCTTCACGCTTCCGAATGCGGATGGTGCACGGAACTTTCACTTGACGAGTTTGCCCAGCACAAACCAACAGACCTTAGGTTGTCTTGGTCAAAAGGCGAGGCGGAGACAAACAAAATCGATGTCCTTTTTGCATTCGACGTTCCAGCGAGAGCATGGCTTGTAGGCTATGGCTTTTCGGAGGCCGACTTTGTTGATGAAGTCATGCGAGAGATGAATACGTCGTTGGCCCTCACAGGCATAAGCGATTCTTTCACATTCAGGAATGCGGGCACATTTGACATTGACGTAGATCTTTCCTCCTGGCGAATAACGACAGTTTGTTTGTGCGCTTCTGGCAAGATGAAAAAGGAGTTATTCGAGACGTATTTCATTCCCATGCGCGGCTTTCGTGACGAAGTCGCTGCCGATATTGTCGTGTTACTGACTGCGCCGCAAGATACGAGTACCTATGGAGCGACCTTGGCGCTCACCTCAGAATATTTTTCTACAACCGGCATGGCAACGTACGCCGAGTATGCTTATTCGGTGGTCGATATCCGGACAACATTTAGCCGCTATACTATTCTTCACGAAATAGGGCACATTTTCGGCGCAGGTCACTCAAACAAGCAATCTAGTTCTCCAGGCCCACAGTTGCGTTCCTATTCGTCCGGTTATCTTTTTTCGATTGGAGAAAAAAACTATGCCACGATAATGGGGTATGTGCAGATTGATTCCGAAGGGATATATCATCGCGAAAGATTGCCATTCTTCTCATCTCCCGATTATTCACTGGATGGGGTGCCTGTCGGGACACAAGACAAAAACGACAATACGCGGACTCTTCGTGAGACATATCCGCTTGTTGCGAACTTTAGGGTCAAGACATATCTGCCTGGATACCGCCCAACGGAAGACGATGTACCAGAGAGCGTTTCCGAGGACATCTCGCTGGTTGTACGTGATTCCAACGGAAATGCCATTGATAACGGCAGCACGATTTCGCTGCGCCAATTTGAAAACATCGCACTTCCCGTCAATGCTGAATGCTGGACGGGCGAGAAAGTGACGATAAAGGCAAAAGGGTTGCCTTCGGGATTGAAATATTCCTCCAAAAACGGCGTGATTTCAGGCCGTCCGAAAAAAGCGGGTACCTTTGCCGTCAGCGTGGCGGCAAAGGCGAAAGGCATGGCTGAAAACGTATGCACGTTCACCGTTTCGGTTTCGGCACTTCCGGATGCCGTAATAGGTTCTTATGCAGGAATCATGTCAAGTCCCAGCAAAGGCGACGCCCTCGCTACCGCCGTTGTCCACAAGACGGGGCGGATCGTTGTGAAATTCAACTTCGAAGGACGCACGCGCACATTCTCCTGTCAAGGATTCAGCGGCGGCGGGAAAAACACGTGGGTCGCCGAGCCTGCGGCGCGAATCGGCAAAGCGACGCATACATTGAATATGGTTTTTGACAGCACTAGCCGTTCGGTTTCTTTCGACGACTATTCGGGAATGCTTTTGCAGAATACATGGGGGCGCAAGGATATCGTCGCGCCAGTATTTAAAAAGGCGATAAAGCAAGATGTCGGCGATTTAAAGATGCGCCTCTACGGAAAAGGCAAGGTTCGAATTTCCGGCGTAATCGACGGCATCAGGGTAAGCGACACGTTTCAGCTGGTCGCAGGAACGCCGTCTGGCGGGTATCAAAAGGACATGTGGTCACTGCCGGTCGCATTTCCCGCAAAACGGAATTTTCAGGGATGGGCAAACTGGTTTGCTGTTGAACTGATGGTGGATGCGTCAAATCGAGTGTCAGATGGCAATGTCGAAACGGCAAGTGATGTTCTTGACAAGTAAAAAAGGAGACAAAAAATGAAAACTACTAAAAAGCAGGCAGGCATTCTGACCGGAATGCTTATTATGGCAGGTACAGCCCTTGTTGCAAAAGAAGATTGCTGTGTACTATGCGGCGAATGTTCGTATACGCCGACGTATACGCCGACGTACACCACGACCACTACAACCAGTTCCGGATGCGTGTTTTGCGGCGAGGGGTCGTACACGACCGTCACGACCGTGTCGGGCGGTTCGAAAATATATCCCGACTTCTCGAAGTCGCAGACGCTGAGCGGATCCTTTTCGGGCCCGTCGGGCGGCGGAACGGCCGCGCTCAAGGTCGGCAAGATCAGCAACAAAGGCAAGGTGAAGGTCTCGGCTACGCTGAAATCCACCGGCGGCAAGAAGTACACCGCGTCCGTGACGGTCGACGCGGACGCGGCAAGCGGCTCGGCGTCGGGAACGCTGCCGTTTTCGTCCAAGAACGTCGGCGCGATGTCGTTTGAAATTTCTGCAGATGAAACGCAGGGACTTGTGTTTTCCGGAAGCAGCGACAACGGCTACAGCATGGAATCCTACGAGGTGGACGACGTCGACGTGGACGACGAGGACAACGAGGACAACGACGGCGTTCTCGGAAACTATCTGGCCTTTTCGGTGGACGGCGGCGATCTCGAAGCTCCTGAGGATTACGACATCCTGTCCGACCTCCTTCCCATGGAAACGTCCGTGACCGTCAATTCCAAGGGCAAGTGGACGACGGGATCCGCGCCGTCGATCAAATACAAGAAGTACAAAGAGGACGGCGAAACCTATTATGAGCTTACCGGCGTAGACGATGAAAACAAGACGAACTATTCCGGGCTCAAACTGTCGTTCAATTCCAAGAAGGGAACGTTCAGCGGCTCGTTCAAGATATACGCGACCAACGAGGGCAGCACCGAGAAGAAGCCGAAGCTGAAGAAGTACACGGCGAAGGTGAGCGGCAGCATTTCCGGCAGTGGCGGTTCGGGCACGGCCACCGTCAAAATCGGCAAGGTCAAGTACAGCCTGCCCGTCACGATCGAGACTGTCGACGCCGACTGACCGGCGAACACCGATCCCGCATGTCAACAATGGAAAGGAGACACGATATGAAAACGAGTTCCATGAAAAGCATACTTGGCGGCGTCCTTGCCATATTGGCGGTTTTCATTGCGGCGGCGGGATACGGAGCGGAGTCTGCGGTCCTGCCCGGGTGGGACGCGGACTTCGTGTCCGTCACGAACCGTGCGCTGACATCGCACAGGCCAATCGTTCTGGTTTGGGCGAACACGGGGTGTGAATATTGCGAAGAACTCGAGAAGGAGGCCCGGCAGTCCGATTTCGTCAAGTGGCGCGAGTCTCGCGAATACGAGTTCTGCTTCGTCATGGGCGTCGGCGGGAAAGACCCCGCCGGAGCCGAAGGGGCGAAGGAATTTGCGAGAACCGCCGGCGGAACCCAGTCCGCTGGGAACTACTATCCCTTCGAATGCCTGTATTGGGCCAAGGCGGACGGGACGGTTGCGGCGAAGCGTTTCTCGAGGTCTACCGGTGCGCAGTTGATGAAGGAGGCCGACGCGCTGTTTGCGGGTTATGTGCCCATGCCGGACTACATTGGCGGCGACCTTGCGTTTACCGGCGAATACGCAAACGCCCGTCTCGAGGCGGCGGAAGGGTTCACCGAATACGTCGATGTGCCGCTTGTGCGCGACGGCGCGGCAGCGCCGTTTCCCGCCACCAACACTTTGTCGGCCACTTTCGGCGGCGCGGAAATCCAGCGGGAAACGGTTTTGTGGGGGAAAAACGAGACCGCGCGGAGCGTCCGTGTCGCGATTCCTGGCGCCGTCAAAGCGGGAGACGAGATCGCCGTGGCGCTTCGCGACGCGGCGGGCGCAGTGCGAGGGAGCGTCAGGGTCTTCGTGGTAGACATGGGGGAGAACTCCACGAAGAATCCTTTTTTCATCGGCGAGCGCACGGCGGCGACGCTCGGCTACGGAGAATGGACGATGGACCTCGACGTGGCGATGGAAAAGTACCACGCCGATCCGGACGCGAAACTGATGGCCGTTGCAAGCGGTTCGCTCTGGTGCCCGGACTGCGTGATGACGGATGCGCACGTGCTGGAGACTGCGGCGTTCAAGACATGGGCGGTCGAGAACAAGGTCATCCTCGTCGACATCGACGTGCCGAACTTCCCGAACACGACGAACTCGGCGTGCCTGCTCACCCGCGTCGTCGGGCGAACCAGCGATGGCTACGTGTCCGGTCGCGGTACGCTCGCCACGAACGAGCTTGAACGCTACCAGAGCGGAGCGGGATACCTTTCCCGCCATATGGTGTCGGATGCAGACGCAGCTGCCGTTTTGGAAAGGAACAGGGCACTCATCGGCAGAAACACGCTGGACGGTGGCTGGAACAGTCCCGACAGGGCGAACCAGAATCGCACGGGCATTCCAAACTTCTTCGCGATTCGCCGCGACGGAACCCTTGCCGGCACGTTTGAGGCATTTGATGCAATAGGACCGTCCGAATTCAAAGAGGCGTACCTGAAGCGCTTCTCGGAGCTGATCGCGCTTTGCGGCGAGGAAGCCGCCGAATTCGACAACCGTTCGTGGCAGACCACGGGCGACGAGTATCCAGGAACCGGCGCGGGCGCATCGGGAACGCTTTCCGCGGTCGACCTCGTTGACGTGTACAGGATCTCCCCGACGGAAGAATCCGCTTCGGAACAGACCGTCACAGTCAGCGGAAGCGACGCCGATGCGACGGTCACGGTCAGCATTGTCGCCGTCGCCAACGGTTCGCCGAGCACCCTTGCGACTGCGACGGGACGACTGTCGGACGGTGTGAGCGTAAGCGGGGTGATCGTGGCGGGCGGCGATTACTATCTGTACGTGACAGGCGACGGCACGGGGACGTTTGCGGCCGACGCGGAGGCCGACAGCACCGCCTCGTATTCGATAAACGGTTCTCGCCAGGCGATAGAGAATCCCTACGCAAACGAATGGACGACGCGCGCCGTCGCCGCCACCCTGCCCCTTTTCGCGCAGGATGGCGTTTCGCTCAAGGGCACGCTCGCGCTGACGTTCAGGAAGAACGGCAAGATTTCGGCAAAGTATTCCAATGGCAAGAACACCGTCGCGACGTTTTCCGGAAGATGGAACGACGCCATTGCCGCAGACGGGACCGCCACGGCGACAATGTCTAAAAAAGGTTTGACTCTGTCGATTGTCATGGCGGGCGACGGCGCAATTTCGGCAGAAGTCAATGACGGCACAACGTCTTTGGCGTCGTGCCGATGCGGACTGGCAGAGGAGTACGGTGAGTTCTCCGGCTGCTACACCGTGGCAATGCCGGCTGTGGACGTTTCGCCGACCATGCTTCCTGCGGGAAACGCAGTCATGACGCTGAAGATGGCGACGACGAAGACAGCCAAGGCGAAGGGAGCGTTCAGGTACACGGTTTACCTGCCGGACGGCAAAAAACTTTCGGGAACTACTGGCGTGACGTTGGCGGACGCGAACTTCGGCATCGTGCCGGTGCTGAAGACGAGCGGCTCCACCACTTTCGCCGCGGCCCTCAAAGTGCGCAGGTCGGCCGGTTCCGCGCCGTCCGCGCGCGCAATCCTTGCGCTGGACGGCACAAGCGCCGTTTGGACGAATGCCGCGAAACAAAGGCCGTTCACGCGGAAGTTCGGCGTGTATGGAAGCTGGTACGACAAATCCGCATCGCTGCTGGACGGAATCAACGAAGAATCGTTGGCGCTGAAGTTTTCACCGGCCACGGAGGCGGTGGAAGGCAGCCCGTCGTACGGTGCCTTGGTTTCCGTTGCCGGATACAACGCCAAGATCACCGTTACCGGCAAAAAGATGTCGACCGAGAAAATTGCCGGATTCACTTTAAAAGCAAGTCGAACAACCGGTCTTGTGACTGGCACGGCACGGCTGGAGTTCGAAGGCAAGCCAAGAGTGGCGGCAAAATACACCGCCGTGCTTCTGCGCGGCTGGTTTAACGACTGCGACTGCGGCGAGGACAATGATCCGCTCATCGAGATGCAGAATCTGGCGTTCGCGTCCGGATTCTGCCTTTTCTCCGACAAGGTCGAAAGAAAGACCGTCAAGCGCAGTTTTCCGGTCGAGGTGAAGTAGCCCCGGGTTCCAATTTTCATTCCTTCCTGACGCACATGAGCCGTAACAACATTGTCCGCATAGCACTGCTAGCGTTGGCCGCATCCATTGCGGCAGGCATTGCAATCTTCTGGTCCGCGAAACCTGATGCCGGTGCGGCGCCGGAGCGGCGGTCGCTCCGCCCGCGCCCCAAAGCGGCGCAAAGAGATTCCGGGGCCGCCGTGCGGGGCGCAATCGCAGGGCGCCGGACAATCCGTTCGCGGAAAAGCAAGAAACCGGATTTCGGCGATTTCTTGGACGACCTTTCCGCAGGCGACAGGAAACTCGCCGTCGCAGTGCAAGATGCTCTGGACGCCGCCGACTTCGCCGCCGTTTCGGAGGCTGCGCGTTCCGCCCTCAAGTCCAAAAGCCCTGCCGTAAGAGAGGCCGCAGTGGAGGCGCTCGGCTGGTTTGGCGCAGAGGCGTTGCCGGAACTGACCCCGTTGATGGCCGATCCGGACGAGGAGGTCGCCGAGGCGGCCATGGCGCAATGGGAGCTTGCGCTGGGCGAAATCGACGACTCCGGCACGCGTGCGGCGATTGCCGAGGCGGTGATGCAGACCCTCTCAAACAAGGACGCCTTGCAGTACATCGTCTCTGAAATCGTCAACCAAGAAGACGATTTCCAGATTCTCAAGTCACTTGCGGCGATCATCGAAGGCGGGAATCCGGCCGGAGCCGACGTGGCTCGCGAGGAATACGAAAACCTGACCGGCGAGGAATGGACCGGCATCGAAGCTGCAAACAAATGGCTGGAAGAGAACTACGACGAACCTGAAAAGGACGATGCCGATTCCGGCAAGAACAACGGCCATGGCGAAAACGGCGTCGCCGATTTGACTTCCATGGAATGAAAAAGCCGGCACGTGCAAGATTTTAACGAGCAAAACGAAACCAATCAGAAAGGCAGGCAGAACATGACAAATCCAACAGGGACTGCAATCCTAAGCGCTTGGCGCAACCCGGACAAGGCCGCACGGCGCCTAATCGCGTCCATCGGCATCGCAATCGGAATATTGCTGCCAACGACGGTTTTTGGGAATGGCACGGCCAAGACCGTGCCGTCCGCGGCGGGAACGTATTCGTTCGAAGTCACGGTGCCGTCAGGCAGTCTGACATATCACGGATTTTCTTCATCGGAAGGGTGGCTGTCATTTGCACGGTTCGCATTGAGAGGAACGGCGCTGACCCTTTCGTTTCGTGTAGACGCCAATACGTCCTCAAGCTCTCGAACGGCCACGCTGTCCGGCACGGTCGTAAACAACGAACAGATGACATTCACCGTAATTCAGGAAGGCGTTTCCGGCGAAAATGGCGGATCAGACAATAAAGACGGGAACGGATCGAACGGCGGCATGTCGGATGGCAACGGCCTTGCACAATCCATGACGGTCGGACACACAGCCGGCTCCTACACGTTTTCCGGAGCTTCCGCGACAGGAACCATGTCGTATCTCACTTATACGTCTTCCGAACCATGGCTGACAACTCCGAGCAGCGAATTTACCAGCAGTTCATCCGGCGGATGGTCGTTTTCAGTCACCTTCGCCATATCGGAGAACCCCTCGCCTTCCGACAGAACAGCCGTTATCACAGGGACTTCCGACGGTAAAAACGTTGCGTCATTCACAGTAGTGCAGAAAGGAAACCCGCAAAAGCCCGTGCCTGCGCCGATACCCGACGACGACTTTGTGTTCGGCCCCGGGCATGGATCAGAGTTTTGCATCTCGCCTGGCGAAAAGGGATTCGTGGTTGGCGTGTACGGCTTGACATGGGATGATTTCCCAAAGCGTGCATTTGATGGCTGCAACGTGTTCAGCGACAGCAGGATAGTGGATCGTGAAAAGCGCAGCGGAAGCGACGCGCCAGACCACACTTTTTGCGTAGACTACTCCTATCTCGACATTCTGCTGTGGGGTGGATGGGTTTCCGGATTCACCGACGAGGATGTACTTGGCGAACGGCTTGTAAACGGTGGCGGCGAACTGTACGCGGCGATGGAAAGGGCGCAATCGCACATGACGGAGGTCTCGACCGGTTCGACTTTTGCGAAAACGCTTGCCGACGGCATGGCGAAAGCCGACCGCATGCTGGCAATGACCGTATGGTTCGACAACTACACATGGTACGGCGAACGCTTTTCTGGGCGTCCCGGAATTGGCCATGGCATAGTTTGCTGTGGATATTCCTTTGATCCGAACAAGGCGTTGTCCGATCCAACTGCGCTGAAGGGGCTTTTCGTAATAGAGTCTGACAATGACCGTGAAAATGGCGGCGGCAGCGCATCCGCTCCCGACACCATAACGTATTGCCCTGTTTCATGGGACTCATCGAATCGACGTTATTCAATTAGGAACATCTTCGGCGCGACGGGATATTTTGACGACAGCATAGACGGCGGTGCGTTCATGATTGGCGCGGCAAAAGCCGTGGAGCCGAATGTGTCACGGAAGGGCGAGGGCGGTTGCGGCAGTTTGCCCGACGACGGCGCCGGCAAGCTGGACACGTCATTTTCAAAGGCTCAGACCGTTACGAGCAAGCTTGTCGACGATCAGGGCGATTTCGTTGGCATAGTTCAAATAAAGGCCGGAAAAAAGAACGGGAAAAACATCGTAAAGATTTCTGCCGCGGCTACGCTTTTGAACGGAAAGAAAGTAACGGCGAAAGCCATCAATGTGAGTGCCGACGGCGGCGACGGGACGTTGTCGTTCAAGTCGCCGGTAGGCGCGATGTCGTTCAAAATGGACGCGGACGGTACGGTCTATCTGCACGGCGGTACATACGCAGCGGAATCGGCTGAACAAATCGGGGGGCTCCTTGATGTGGATCAACTCACGTTTTCGGTGAATGTCGAAAGTGAACCGAACTTTGGCAACGGATGGGAGATTCTAGGCGACGCTCTGCCCGAAGGTGTGCCGATTGACGTGATCAACGGTGGCAAAAAGTGGTCGCTGCGAAAGGCGCCGGTAGTAAAATACAAGAAATTCAGAGACGAAGGCGAAACCTGGTAC
>JAFPNP010000282.1 GCA_017411125.1 Kiritimatiellia bacterium | reverse complement strand
GGGTGAAATCGCGCAGCGCCCGGCGTTCACCGGTCAAGGGATCCCAGAGTTCCGGAGTACGGCGGCACGCGCGAAACTCGCATGTCGCCTTTAGGGGTTTGAGCGTTTGGTTCGACACAAACCATGCGTCAGCGCAGCCAAGTTTGTAGTGTATGTAGTCGAAACTTTCCTCTGCGACGTTTCCGACCGAGAAGTCCTGCTTCACGCCCTGAGACAGAAGATAGGTCCGCGCGGTCTCCCCTAAGACCAAACGCCCTTTGCCGACCTTGCGGATTCCGGCGGAGCCGTCACCCCAGAGTTCGCTGGCAATTGACGCAAACTCCTTCTGCGCCGACGCGCCGCCCTTGAGCGAGACGCAACGCAGGGGTTTGGGGCCGACGACGGTGGCCCCATCCGAGAGGAGGCGCTTTACCGCCTTGAGCGCGGCGAGGGAAAGAACCCCGTGGTCTGGCAATGCGAGGACGCGGTAGCGCGGGCTTTTCGGCGTGGCAATCCACCCTTCCGAATCGACGACAAGAGAACAGAGCGCGTTTTCGTCTGTTACGTCGTAATCGAATCCTGGCATGGCGTGTCCAAGGTCGGTCGCCTTCTGGAGATAAACGTTCGGCACATGGTCGCCGTAGTAGTAGAGGACATCCGCGACGAACTGTCCATTCTGAACGATGGACTGTACGCGCATGAAATAGTCGAACACGGGCTTGGAATCGTTCCACCACGTCACACGCGGGTTGATGTGGGTTCCGGCGAAGTATTCCTGCCCGGGAAGCCCCATGGACGCCGGCGACGACGTGAACGAGTGGAGATAGGCGCGGTTCAACCCCGCGCAGATTTCATGGTCGAACGCGCGTTTCTGGCTTCTCCACAGCAGGTCGTTCCACTGCGGGCCGATCGAGGTGAAGGACTCCGCGCCAACGATTCTTTTGCCGTAGATGTGTGCAGCAGACGACGCCTGTTTCACGTAGTAGCGCATCTCGGTGCGGGGAGGATCGGGCAACCAGAACTCGCTCATCACGATGTCGCTGTGCGCATAGTTCTTCAGAGCGTCCAATGGAGCAGGATGGGGACCTCCAGATTCTGGATTGATGCCCATGCCATGGGCGTGGGCGAATTCGGCCATCCGGCGGTAGTGTTCGCTGACTCGCATGCCGATCTCCTTTCGGAAGTCGGCGAGAAAGGCGTGAGACGTCTCCATGTCGTCCACGACCACGCCGGAGAGCAGGGCGAGCCAGGGGATGGGATTGTAGCCGAAGTCGCGCTCGAAGGAGCTCGACATGTCGTCCGTCCAGTTCATGGCGCCGCATTCCCAACTGTCGGTCTCGATATATTTGAGCGTCGTGCCTTTGTGCCTCCCGACATGGGATAGGATCGGCACGATCTCCTTTTCCAGATAGGCATCGAGCGCCTTTGTGGAAAGGTAGTCCAGAACGTATCCGCCCCAAGTCGCGCTGCAGAAGGCGACCTTCCTGCTCGTGCAGGTATATCCGATGCGAAGGACGAGCCACTTTCCCGACGGACATTTCCAGCGAAGTGTCCCGTCCGCGCGCATGGACGAGGAAATGTCCCGTATAGACTTGAACGGAACCAGATACGGAACTGGATGATTCTTCGCGTCATCCCGTTCGCGGTTGTCAAGTTCATAGCGGCAGTCGGTGGTGTGGCGGCGGTCGGTGGCTCCAATCTTGTTATCCAGGAATTGGATTGGTTCCGATGCAACGGCCCTGTCGTTCACGGGGAATGCCAGAACGGCGATGTCGCGGTAGAACCCAAGCCGTACGTACGGCTTCGGCAAGGTGACACCGTTTTCACCGCCGTGCATGACGGTTTTCGAGAACACAAGTTGTTTCGCAATATGCTCCGGTTTGACGTCCGGTCCGCCGAGATTCCATCCGCTCTGGATTGTAAAACTAAGCTCCAGACCGTTCTTCTCGGCCTCGTCGCAGGCGAACAACAGAAGATCCATCCATTCCGGCCAACCGAATTTCGGTCCGGGCGGAACCGTGTCACGATGGCCGATGTGGTTCCAGCCGCCGGCATCATAGATCATGGCACCCTGGAATCCCCTGTCCTTCATTGCGGCAAGTTCGCTCGCGATGGCGGCCTTGTCCGTATTCCCGTTGAGCCACCACCACCAACAGTTTACGCCGTATTCACGAGGCGGATTCGCAAAGTCATCGGCGATGTCCTGCGTCTTCGCCGCAAGCGGGAACGCCATGCCAGCCGCAACCGCCGCGACGACCGTCAGTTTGTGTATATTGTAGAGTAGAGACACATGCCTCGGCGTTGCCGCCGATGCAACTTCCCCCTCATCAAACCGTACGCGCGGATTTCCCGCATCCGGCTTTCCATTGAGCGCTTTTCCTGTTGTCATTTCTTGTGATGCTGAATGTTGAAGTGGCACAGTTGGGTGCGTTCAAGGAAAATCTCTTTTTTGCGTTTCACATGGCTAATGTATCATATATTTCGTGATAACGCAAGCCGTCAAACACGTTCATGAGGGAATAGGGTACATATGCGTAATTCACCGCCGAGC
>JAFPNP010000281.1 GCA_017411125.1 Kiritimatiellia bacterium | reverse complement strand
GTAAAGAAAGCCGCGCAAGCAAGACCTGAATCAAGGCGGCGAACATTATAGCAAAAACCGCAAATGCAGACACGTCAGAAGAAATCGCTCAGAAAAAATCAAGAATTATGGTTGACTCCCCCCTCGTTGTAAACGCCGTCTGAAAGGCGGATGCGGCGCGTCTTTCGCCCGTGCAGAAATGCTCCTGCAAGTTGCAGGGACGCTTTGTCGCACGTCGAAACCTTCCTGCAGATTGCAGGGGCATTTTGCCGCACGACAAAACCTTCCCGCAGATTGCAGGGATACTTTGTTGCACGTCGAAACCTTCCTGCAAGTTGCAGGGACAAAACCGACATGCTCGGAAACGCCTTTTCGAGCTGAAAAAACACAAAAACAAGCAAAAAGGAGGAAAACATGGCACTGCCACCTGTAACAACCAGACTTGAAATCCCCGAATGGACGGGCGGACGCCTCTCCAACGGCGACTTCCTCGCGTATGCAGCCGCAATCGCGGGAATCTACAGCGCGGCCGGGCTGCAGGCGCTGTCGATCGAGGAGGTTGGCGAACGGCTGCTGCGCACGGTCGATGAGCTGAACGCCGCCTTCAACCGCCAGCGCTCGTTCGACGAGACCACGACCATCGCCAAGGCGGACGCCACGCGCGACGTCCTCTTCAACGTGCTATGGCTGTCGTGGGAGCGCTTCATGGCTCTCGACCAGCACCATCCGTTCTACGTGGCGGCGAACACCCTGCGCTCCGAGATGACGAAGTACAAGGGCGCGTCCCGCCTCAAACTGGCGGAGGAGACGGAGGCCATATACGGTCTGCAGGCGGCGCTCTTGAACCCGCAGAACGGCGCCGCGCTGGAGACGCTGGGGCTCGACAAGGTCGCCGCCGCGCTGTGGGATGCGAACGAGGCGACGCGGACGGCGATGGACGAACGCGACGCGGAGCGCGGCGAACGCGCGGAGGCGCGCGCGGACGGTTCCGTGCCGGAACTGCGCAAGGCGGCGGCGGACCTTCTCTGCCAGTGCGCGAAGCGCGTGAACGCGCTGTACATGATCACGCCGTCGGAGGACGTGGCGAAGGTGATCAAGGCGGCGTACGGCGTGGTCGAACAGTACAAACACGTCGCGGCCCAGCCCTCGAAGCACAAGGGCGGCGACGACCCGGAGCCGGAGCCCGCGCCGGAGGCGGCAAAGTGATTTTCGTTTCCACAATCGCAAACCTGAAAGGAAAGCAGACAATGAAGAAAATCGCAATGATGCTCGGCGCGGCGGTCGCCGCAAGCGCGGTATCGCCGTCGTGGGCGGCGGATGGAACATGGATCGGTGGCACAAGCACGGATTTGTGCGAACCGCTTAACTGGTCTGACGGAGTTCTACCGACGGACAATGCGTCCATCGGCCTTGCGTCGGCTGGAACTTTGACCTGCAGCGGTACGTTCAGCCCGAAGTCGATCACGTTTCCCTCTGATTCCGCGTTGGTGACGATTGACGGCGCGGGGTCTATTACCGGGATTCGCGCAATCACGAACTTGGCTGCGGCGCACCACGTGTTCAACTGCCCGGTCATCTGTGAGGACGGCTTGACGCCAAACATCACGCGCGGCTCTGACAACTACATGACGTTTGCGGGCGGCATCACGATGTATGACTCGCCGAAGACAGGCGGTGGCGTCAATGACTACTGGAGCGGCAACGTCACGATCACGACGGATGCCGAACAGAGGCATTGTTCCTACGGAAACCACGGCTGGCTTGTGCCCGGCACGACGTTCACATTCAACAACGGCAACATCGACCACATGTTCATCGATGCCGGGGCGACGGCGGTCGTCGAGCGGCTGGTGTACAACAACTGCGTAAGGCATACCAATTCCGGCAACAAGACGGGGTATTACAACGAAGTGTTCGACAACGGTAACGGAACCATCCGCACGAAAGAGGTCAGGAGTACCGGCGATGCGGTTCTGTTCCATTCGTTTGCTGGTGCTGACATGGTGGGCGGCACGATTATCGCGGAAAAACTGACATGCGCAACGACGAAGCAAACAGGCGGTGGGTTCCCGTATCCCGTATTCATGCTCAACTGCGGCGGAATCGCCGGCGAAAGAATATCGGGGGGAGCGTTTAACGGCGAGGGCGTGTGGGTAATCGGTCCCGGAGGCCTTGCCTTTGGCGAAACAATCCACGCGAGTTCTCACTTTGAGACTTCAATCGGGGCGTCACTTGGCGGTCGTCCGGCGGCGACGCTGCACTCCTACGCCGACTGGGCGCTTCAGTCGAGCCCGAACGGGCGTAATGCCATCGCACTGCAGATAGGCAGTGTCTACGGCGGTTTCCTCGCTATTGACACGAGCCATTACGCGATTGGCGATGCCCGATACGATTCCGCGACAAGCCACACGGTCACGCTTGATGGCAGGGTGACTGTCGGCCCGCTGCGCGTCGAAGGCAACGGCAAGGTCGTGTTCGCGAACGAGTACAGCGACTTCTCCGGCGGTCTGACCGTCATAGATACGGCGACGGCATCGGTCAAGGCGGGCTGCAAGCCGGGTTCCGGCGCGGTGACGCTGGCGACGGGAACGACGTTGGAGGTTGCGGAATCTGGCACGGCGACGATTGGCGGAAACCTGACCATCGCGAACGGCGCGGCACTTTCGTTCAACTTCACCGACAGAACGACTACGCCGATTCTTGCGCTTGCATCGGAAAAGACCGTGACGGCGGCGGGCACGGTCAAGGTGAAGGTGTCAAAATCTGAGGACATGAAATATCCGGACACGACTAGCGGATTGATTACGCGGCAGCTCACTTCGGGTTTCGGGCTTGCGGCGGACACGCCTTTGCAGCTTGTTGATAAGCCTGACTGGGTGAACGGCGTCGCCGTTGTCGATGGCGACATTGTCCTGACGCTGAAAGCGCGCGGCTTGATGCTCATCGTCAAGTAGCAATAGCGGGCTGCGACGGCGGGGGCGCCGTCGCTACGCAGGGAGGGCGCGTGAGGTTACGCGCCCTGCCACGAACTCCCCCGCCCTCCGGCGGGGGAGTTCCTTTCGCCGCGTGGCGGCAGTTGCAGTTCGTCCGCCAAACCCACGCTGGATTGTGGTATAATGTGCGGCGTTCGGGCACAGAGCCCCGGACGGAAAGAAGACATGGAAGAGACGAAACAGAGATTGAAGGTCTATTGCGAGACGTCATTCTGGAGTTGGCTGGTTTCACGACCATCCAGTGATCCTGATCACGCCGTCAAGCAGGCATGGACGCGCAAATGGTGGGCGGAAGCCGCACCGAAATGCGAGATATACATTTCCGAACATGTCCTTGCGGAAGCGGCGCGTGGTGACAACGAGCAGTCGCAACTGCGTCTTGAAGTCCTTGCGGGGCGACAAGAACTTGATGGCTCCACACCTGACATTGACGCTCTTGCGACGGCGTTGCTTTCTGATAGCGCTGTGCCGAAAGACGAAGTAACCGATGCCTACCACATAGCGACTGCGGCGATACACGGAATGGATGTCCTCCTGACGTGGAATTGCCGCCATCTGGCAAATCGCTTTGCTTTGCCGAAGACAATTGCCGTCGTGACCAAGGCTGGTTTTCAATGTCCTGCCATTGTCACGCCTGAAAACTTCATGAAGGAGGATCTTGATGAATAAATCTGACGACAACCCGATCATGGACGAGATTTACGCAATCCGCCATGAAATCTCATCGCGATTTGGGAACGACCCGAAACGCTATATCACGAGCATTCGCGAGATGAAACGTTGCGCGGCAGAGGCAGGATTGTCATTCCTTGAATACTGCCGTTCTGTCGCTGGGGCAGATGCATTTCTGCCCGTTCACGCCTTATGACAGTTTCCGCAACATGGCCCAAAGCCGTGTGTAGGAAGCTAATCCACGCCCACCGCGCCCAAAAAGCGCGGCGGGTGCGTTTTCAGGCCGGATCATCCACACCACTTCATCTTATCGGCGTAGAGCTTGAAAAGGTGGGCGACGATTTCGGGTTCGTGCGTGTCGTGCGCAAGGCCATAGGTGATCGTCCATAACGCCCGCGCCTACCGTTTACACGGCCAACGAAATCCTGTCAGAACAAACCCTCTCACGCCCCAACCGCGTCCCAGCCGTCCCCCGCCCGCCGCGCCGC
>JAFPNP010000280.1 GCA_017411125.1 Kiritimatiellia bacterium | reverse complement strand
GCGATGCCGGAGAACCCCGCCATGAGGAAGAAGCGGCGCACCCTGGAGGAGCTGGACGAGGAGTTTCCCGAACTCCACAAGCCTCTGATACACGGACTTCTGAGGGAGGGAGAGACCATGAACGTAATCGCCGCGCCGAAGACGGGCAAGAGCTGGCTCGTCATGAACCTCGCCCTCGCCATCGCGCTCGGAAAGGACTGGATGGGCTTCCCCTGCGAACAGGGCAAGGTTCTCATCATCGACAACGAGCTGCATCCGAACACGACCGCATACCGCTTCCGCTCCATGCTCTCTAAACTGGGCATCCCGCGCAGCGCGGTAAACCCGTTCCTGCACATCGAGAACCAGCGAGGCATGCTTGAGACGATCCAGAGCCTCTCGGCGCAGATAGAGGAGCTGAAGAAGGAGGACTACAAGCTCATCATCATCGACGCATTCTACCGCGCCGTGCCGCAGGGCACGAACGAGAACGACAACGGCTCGATAACCGCCCTCTACAACCTCCTCGACCGCTACGCTGGGACGCTGAACAGCGCCTTCGCCCTCATCCACCACACGTCCAAGGGGAACCAGTCGCAGAAGTCGGTGACGGACGTGGGAGCTGGCGCGGGAGCGCAGTCCCGCGCCGCCGACACGCACCTCGTCCTCCGGCCGCACAAGGAAAAAGGCGTCATCGCGGTCGACTGCGCCGTCAGGTCGTTCGCCCCGATCCGCCCGTTCTGCCTGCGGTTCGACTGGCCCGTCTGGTATCGGGACGACGACCTCAACCCGGAAGATCTGGAGGGCAAGGCGGAGGCGAGGCCGCACCGCAAGACCGCCGAGGAGATTGTGGACGAGATCGAGGCACTCGCCCTGAAGCTGCCGGAGCTTGTGGAGCCTGACAATCTGCGGCCGACGAAGTTGTTTGTGGTCGAGATCATGAAGCGCTACGGCTGTTCGAGGGATACGGCGAGAGACGCTCTGAGCCGCGCCCTCGCGGATGGAACATTGCTCGCGGAGCGCCGGAAGAACATGCCCGTCGCCCTGCGCGGAGCGAAGTTCGTTGTCACGCCGGAACTATCCGAGTCGGATTGCCTGGAGGAGGTGGACGATGGTAGCGCGGAGTGAAAATAACGCCGCACGACCATACCAGAAATCAGGTCGCGCGAGGTCGCGCGGAATCACGCCGCGCGACCTGCATAAAACTCGTCCGAAAGGCCCCCGGCAGAGGTCGGGAACGGTGGCTTGGTAGGTAGCGCGGCGGGGGCTTACTACGTAAAAGCCCCGCCGCACGACCTACAGCCCCCGTCCCTCGTCCGCCCTCTGCATACGGCCAGACGGACGGGAAAAACGACAAATCTCCGCGCGACCTGCCGCGCGACCTAAAGCACCAAACCGAAAGGAATCAGACATGGAAATCCCAAGACCCAAATCCCTGCGCGAACTCGTCAGCGAAAACCGCGACAGCCGCAAGCCCGTCATCGACGGACTTCTCCGCCCAGGCGAAACCCTGAACATAATCGCGCCTCCCGGAACGGGCAAGAGCAGACTCGCCCTCGCACTTGCCGTCTCCGTCGCTGCGGGCATCCCCTGGATAGGACGCCGTTGCGAACGGGGCAAAGTCCTCGTCGTAAGCACAGACCTGTCGGAGAGAATGCTCACGGAGCGGATGAGCCGCGAACTTGAAAGGCTCCGTCCCGGCGACAGGGAAGCCGCCCTCGCAAACATCGACCTCCTCGACATGAGCCGTGCGGAAAGGCTGTCCGCACCTATCGAACGCTGCCTCAATCTTGCGGATGCCAAGGGCTATAGCCTCATCGTCGTGGATTCCCTCAACGGCCTGACGGCGGACGAGGCCGGGACTGAACGACGCGGCGAGGCGTTGGCAGTCCACGACGCAATCGACGGGTTCGCGGCGGAAAAGAACTGCGCGTTCGTTCTCGTCCAGCACAAGACAACGGAAAGAACTGCTGACATCATCGACGACCTCGCCTCTGCGTGGACTGCGATTGCCGCCGACAGCAACCTCGTCCTTCTGCCCGCTACAGGCAATGACGAATGCAGGTTTTGCGTGACGACGCGTTCTTTCGACGATGCGCCTCTTCAGACGCTCCGCCGCGCCCTCTGGCGGATGCTGCGGGCCAAGTAGTGAAAGCGCCGGCCGCCTCGGGAAACGAAAACCGTTGGGGGAAAGGCCCCAAAAGCACCCGAGGCGGCCGACGCGGGACAGTATGCCATAACCGGCGAGGAGAAGTCAACGGCCAAAAGCGAGAAAAATCGCCCCCTGGGCGGCGGGAATCGGGCCGCCTCGGGCGGGTGGGACGATATGTCCCGCCGAGGCCACGGTTCCTCCCTGAACCCCCTCAAACGGCAGGGCGCGGGAAAGAGCCAGGCTGTAAAAGAGACTTTCTTTCAGACGACGTAATTTTTCAAGGAGGCCAGAAATGCCAACAAAACAAGGGGAATTTGCGGATTTGCAGTCTGATGTGGGTGCCGAGGAATGGCGCGACATCGCATGGACTGATGGACGCTATCAAGTCAGCAGTCTTGGCCGTGTTCGCCGTGCTGCCGATAGGTTTGGTCGTCCGTGTTTCAGAATCATGAAGCAGCAGACGGGGTCAATTGTCTATCCAACGGTAATGCTGACGTTATCGGGCATCAAGAAACGGGTAACCGTTCACCGGCTTGTTGCATTGGCATTTATATCCAATCCAGAAAATCTGCCGCAGGTCAACCACAAGGACGAAGACCCCACAAACAACTGCGCTGAGAATTTGGAGTGGTGCTCTGAACCATACAATCACAACTACGGCACGCTCCGGCAGCGTCTGATGGAACAACATGAGAACCCAATTCTTTTCCGAGGTGTTAGGTACTGCTCAATCCACGACTGCGCTCGTAGGACAGGGCACACCAGGCAGACGATAAGCAAGGAATGCGAAAGGCTACGGCCACCCGGTGAACGCAAGGTGGCACCGCAAGAATACACCATAGAGTTTCGCGGAGAAAGGTACCGATCAATACGCGAATGCGCACGCATAACTGGGTGCAGGCGCGGAACCATAAGCAAAGTATGCAGAAGGGTAAAGACATGAAAAAGCAGTTCACATACGCAACCTTATGCAGCGGCATCGAGTGCATGAGCGCGGCGGTGATGCCGCTGGGCGGCTGGAAACCGGTGTTCTTTTCTGAAATCGAGCCGTTCCCGTGCGCATTGCTGAAACACCACTATCCCACGGTGCCAAACCTTGGGGACTTGACGAAAATCAAAGCCGAGAGAATCGGCGCGGAGGAGAAATGGAGGATAACCAATGGAACAGATGTCGTTGAACTTGACGGACGACTTGACGTGCTTGCGGCAGGGTGGCCTTGCCAAAGCGTCTCAGTTGCGGGAAAGAGGGCGGGCATGGCGGAAGGAAGCGGAACGAGGTCAAGTCTCGTCTTTGAAGTCATCCGCCTTCTCAGGGAGCTGCAACCTAGGTATCTACTCGCAGAGAACGTGCCCGGCTGCCTTACCAGCGACCAGGGACGGGATTTCGCACACGTCATCATGGCGATGGCTCAATGCGGGTATTCTCTCGCGTGGAGAGTGCTGGATGCTTCTGAGGTTTGAAGACGAAGAGGTTGTCGGAGGCTACGGCCTTCTTGCTGTCGACGACTGATAACTGAAGGCCCGTCAGCGACTTGAAGTCGCGCGCAAAAGCCTCCGCAGCCGGACGCAGGCGTGCATCGGCACAAAGGATACGGCTTTGGGCGGTCAGTT
>JAFPNP010000279.1 GCA_017411125.1 Kiritimatiellia bacterium | reverse complement strand
TTTCATTTCTTTTTCTGGAACTTTTAATTGCTTTAATTTTTGGAGCATTATTTTCCTTAATTCAGCACCTCTTTCTAATGTTATAGGTTCATAAAATTCTGAAATTAATTTATTTAAATGTCTTTTTGGATGATAACGCAAATGAATCTGACCTTAAATATAATCATTATTCATTCAAATATATAAATTCTGAGAAAAAAGAAGATTTCTATGACGCCTTGATCGGCATGGACATCATTTCGATGGGCGACATGAAGGTAACCAACCGTCCCACAACGAAATTCATTTTCCGAATACCGGCCGAGGGCGACACTCCGCTTGTCGCCAATTAGGAGAACTCTAATCGTGAAACTGCAAATGAAAGGAAAGGCCATAGAACAGTGAAGCGTACATAGGCGGGCAACCGCCGCAGTCGCCGCAATGGCAGTGACGCGCTTGGCGCGGCCACCGTACCAGAGCGGAGCGACAGGATGATTTAAAGCAATGCTGCAAGGCAGTTGTCTCCTTAGATGTAGGAAGTTGAAGATGGACGGCACTATGCAGAGAAAACGCATCATGCGTTTACCTCTCGTCGTGTTTCCATCAAGGCAATTCTTACAGCCCCAGGAGAGATACGAAGAGAGGTTTTCTATATTTTTAATCCGTATTAGATTGCCGGGCGGCAGAGACAACAAAACCATACCGTTTGCCAACCCGTGCAGCAAATGGCGTGTCTGAAAAAGACGCGGGGCGAAAGGAATGCAAATGACAGATAGATGCAATGCAGAAGTCGTGAAGTGGTGCGCGTGCGCCGTTGCCGACCTTCTCAAAGTATTGGTATGACAATGCGGGCCGTTTGAGACTGCTTGCGGCCTAGAAGACGAGGCATAGTGCGAGGTTCGCGGCGTTGAACGCGAAATGCACGGCCATCGGCGCGAGAAGGGTGCCCGTGCGCGCGTAGAGCCAGGCGAACGCGACGCCGAGGAACCAGAGCGGAATGAGCGTGGCGGCGTTTACGTGTATCAGCGCGAAGAGGAGTCCGGAAAGTGCCATCGCCAGTCCGGCGGGCATGATCTTCGCAAGACCCCCGAAGATGACGCCGCGGAAGAGCGGCTCCTCCAAAAGAGGCGCTTCGAGGAGAAGAAAGGAATACAGGATTGTCTTGTTGCCGGGCGAGAGCGTGTTGGACGTGACGACTTTGACGAGGTCCTGGTCGGAGAGATTGATACCTGCAAGGCGAGAAAGCAGTTCGCCGCTTGCCCAATTGAGACCGAGGGCGACGAGGGCGATTGGAATGGCGGAAAGGAGCGTGAGGCGGACGCAGCGCGGCCATGACGATGTGCGGCCCTTCCGGGGATGCTCGTCCCCCTCGTGCGAATATCTCTTGCCAAAAAAGGTGCTGATCCAGAGGATGAGGAATAGGCCGCCGAAGAGAAGCGTGTTGGTGCAAAGAAGGGGCAGGATGTTCGCGTCGGTTATTTCGATGTCCAGCCCGTGCAGGAACTGGCGCCAGAACGCCGCGAAACCGTTGGACAGCACGGCGAATACGAGAACCGCCCCCGCCGCGAGGGCGTGGAGCGGTCCGTATCTGGAAGGCGGCGGCGCCATGAGCCTCACTTTACGGGCTTCACGTCGCCTTCGTTCGTGCCGCGGATCTTGATGTGGAGTTCGCGCAGCTGCTGTTCGGTGACGTAGTTCGGCGCGTTCATCATCAAGTCCTGCGCCTTCTGGTTCATCGGGAAGGCGATGACTTCGCGGATGTTGGGCGTGTCCGTGAGCAGCATGACCATGCGGTCCACGCCGGGCGCGATGCCGCCGTGCGGCGGAGCGCCGAACTGGAACGCGTTGTAGAGGCAGCCGAACTTCTGCTGCACGACTTCCTTCGGATAGCCTGCGATCTCGAATGCCTTTTCCATGATGTCGATGCGGTGGTTGCGGATCGCGCCGGACGAAAGTTCGATGCCGTTGCACACGACGTCGTACTGGTACGCTTCGATTTCAAGCGGCGGTTTCGTGTCGAGCGCCTCCAGCCCGCCTTGCGGCATCGAGAAGGGGTTGTGCGAGAAGATGATCTTGCCGGTTTCGGGATCCTTCTCGAAGAATGGGAAGTCGACGATCCAGCAGAACTTGTAGCAGTTCTTTTCGCAGATGTTGTTCGTGAGGTTCTCGGCGATGTTCGTGCGCACGAGGCCGGAGAGTCGGTTGCACTCGTCCACGTCTGCGGCCATGAAGAACAGGCAGTCGCCCGGCTCCATCTTGGCGAGCGCCTTCATCTCCTCGAGCTGCTCCGGCGAGAGGAACTTCGCGATCGGGCCTTTCAGCTCGCCGTCTTTGGTCCAGCTGATGTAGCCGAGGCCTTTGCCGCCGTTCTCCTTGACGAAGTGCTCGCGCTTGTCGAACCACGTGCGCGCCTCGACTCCCACGATGCCCTTGACGAGCAGGCCCTTGACGAGGCCGCCGTTCTCCACGCACGAGGCGAACGCCTTGAAGTTGGCGCGGCGGAAGAAGTCGCTCATGTCGAACCACTTGAGCGGATTGCGGAGGTCGGGTTTGTCCGAGCCGTACACCATCATGGCGTCGCGGTACTTGATGCGCGGCCACGGGGCGGGGTTGCACTGCCACGAAGAAAACTTCGCGAAGGTTTTGCCGACGACGTCTTCGACGACGGCGAAGATCTCGTCCTGCGTCGCGTAGCTCATCTCGATGTCGAGCTGGTAGAACTCGCCGGGCGAGCGGTCGGCGCGGGCGGCCTCGTCGCGGAAGCACGGGGCGATCTGGAAGTACCTGTCGAAGCCGCTGACCATGAGCAGCTGCTTGAACATCTGCGGCGCCTGCGGAAGGGCGTAGAACATTCCGCGGTGGATGCGGCTCGGCACGAGGTAGTCGCGCGCGCCCTCCGGCGAGGAGGCCGTGAGGATGGGCGTCTGGTACTCGTTGAAGCCTTTGGCCCACATCTGTTCGCGCAGGAAGCGGATTACCTGCGAGCGGAGTACGATGTTGTCGTGCAGCTTTTCGCGGCGGAGGTCGAGGAAGCGGTACTTGAGGCGCATCTCTTCGCTCTCTTCGGCCTTGTCGTCGGGAATGTAGAGCGGCGTCACGCCGGACGCGCCTTCCATGACAAGCTCGTTGGCCTCGATTTCGATTTCTCCCGTCGGCAGATCGTGGTTGATCGTTTCGGGATCGCGCAGCTTCACTTCGCCTGTGACTGTGATGACGGATTCGAGATGCGCTTTTTCAACGAGGCCGAAGAAGCTGCGGCTCGGATGCACGACGACCTGCGTTATGCCGTAATGGTCGCGCAGGTCCACGAAGAGGATTCCGCCATGGTCGCGCAGACGGAACATCCATCCGGAGAGGCGGACGGTCTTGCCCGCGTCTTCTTTGCGGAGCTGGTTGCAGGTGTGCGTTCTGTAGGGATGCATTTCCATTTTGTCTTTCTTCTGTTCTTTGCGTGACGGATAGTATAACATAAAATTCCCTGCCGCGGCAGGGAATTCTTAGAAGCACGGTCGCGTCTTTGCGTTCGCCGCTACTCTGACGCGAACCACGTCTGCATCTCGTTGCCCGGCTTTCGATTGTCCCACAGATAATACGGAACAAGCGTCACGCCGTTGGACGACTTGAGCGACGGACGAGGCCGGCCGCCGATCTCTACGGTTCCCGACGCGAAAGTGGCATTCGCCGGAATCGCCGCGCCGAACGCCTTGCCTCCGTTGTCCGCACCCTCCACGCAATAGACGAGCGGCCCGCGCTCGACGGCGAGGCGCCCTTTGTCCTCCTTCACCTTCTCGTGCGCCTTGATGCGACGGACGGGCATGTTCATAACGACGTCCACGACGTCCCCCGCCTTCCATCCGCGCGTAATCGCGCAGTAGCCCTTCGCCGGTTTCACCTCTACCGCCACGCCGTTCACCTTGATGGAGAAATCGCCAAGCGACCCCGGCACCGTCTGAACGTAGAGGTCGCTCGGCACGGGCCGCCCGACGCACCACCCAGGCACTCGCACGTTGAGCGCGAATTTCATGGCTGCATCGTCGGGGCTGCTGGCGTCTTTACCGTTGGCAATCGGCGTCACCGCAATTCTCACCGCGCCATTCCACGGATAGTTCGTCTTCTGCGACACCTTCACCTTGCCGCACGCGAGCTGCAGCATCGCTTCGCTTTCCACAAACAGATTCACGTACGCCGCATCGCCATTCGTCGCGTAGGCGAAACGCCCGATCTGCGGAATGAAGCGCACCACGTTTACGGGACAGCACGAGCACGTGAACCACTTGGACCGCTTGTAGCCGCCTTTGCTCGCAAGCGGATTCGGATAGAAGAACTCGTCGCCGCCGACGGAGACGCCGCTTATGATGCCGTTGTAGATCGTGCGCTCCATCACGTCGATGTATTTCGCGTCGCCGTGCAGGAGGAACATGCGCTCGTTCCACAGGGCGTTGCCGATTGCGGCACACGTTTCGAGGTACGCGTCGCCGTTGGGAAGGTCGTAGCCTTTTTCCGCGAACGCCTC
>JAFPNP010000031.1 GCA_017411125.1 Kiritimatiellia bacterium | reverse complement strand
GCGGGGGCCACCTCTAGGTAGACCTAACAAGCACGTTGCGCTGTTCCATGGCGGGCAGTCTAACATACCTTTCGGAGATGCGCAAGTGGGCATGCGGGTCTTTGTATGGATCATGCAAGTATGCGTTGAAAGAATGCAATTGCGCCATGGAGTGTGAGTTTGCTATCCTAACTGCGCAACGGCGGCATAGTGTCGCTGTCGGCATTGTGGAACAACGAGAAAAGTTTTGAAAGAGGAACATTACATGCAACCTGGGGGGCGTAAGTTAGCCGTCATTGTGGCGGTTGGCGTAGCCCTTTTTGCATGTCGGGCGACGCAGGTCGGCGAGGGCATCGGTGATTCTTGCGCATATGAGGAAGCGGCAAAGGAGTGGCGCATCCTTGGGCGGGAAGTGGAACGGCGCACGGCAATCTGCCCTCTGGCCCGAGACAAGAAGAACCCTCTGCGCTTCACGCCGGCAGCTGGCGAGGTCGTCGACATTCAGGCGTTGATCTGGGAAACCGACCGTGATGCGCTGGATGTGGTTTTGCGCCGTACGAAAGCATTGGCGAATGATCTGAAGACCAATGTTGGAGACGAAGCGTTGCGTCACCTCTCCGCGCGCGCGGATTCAACGCCCGTCACGGATGTGGATGCGCGTTTTGTCCTGTTTGTACAGGCTTTGCGCCTGCGAAAGAGGATTGCTTTCTCTAATCCTCTTCTAAAGGGCATCGGTACCATTCTCTTCGTCGGCCGCGAGGCAATGCCGCCGGACGAGTACAACTGGGGCGTACACATGTGCGACCAGTTCTTTGGTTTCCACGCGACGCAGAAACTGATGACGCGCGGCGACGGGCTGTATGTGCTTGAGAATCCGTTTTCTGAAGTGCCGAGAGCCAGAAATCTGCTAGAGGGGAGAAAAATCAAGTCTCGTTCACCCTACTGGAACGGACGCCCCTTGGCTCTGCGCGCACCCCACATGGCGCATTCGGGTGGATTCCTCTGCCCCGACGTGAGCTACGATGGGAAGGAGATTCTGTTCTGTTGGACGCCAGGCAAGCCGGAACTCAGGGTCTGGAACGAGGAGACGTGCTGGCACGTCATGAAGTGCCGGGCGGACGGCAGTGAACTTGAGATGGTCACATGGGGTGACAAGAATGACCTCTTCCCGTGCTGGCTGCCGAACGGGCGTGTTGTGTTCTGCTCGGAGAGGAGAGGCGGCTATGGACGATGCCATTTCAGGGAATGCCCGAATTTCACGCTGTTCACGATGTTTCCGGACGGAACGGACATCACCTGCATCTCGCCCCACGAGACGAACGAATTCGAGCCGTCAGTGGACAACGACGGCATGATTGTCTATACGCGCTGGGACTACACGGATCGAGGCCATTGCCAAGCGCATCATCCTTGGATCACCTATCCAGACGGACGCGATCCGCGCGAGTTCAACGGCAATTCGCGCATGTCGCAGGTGATAGGGCCGCATTATATCCAGTCCCTGCGTGCCATTCCGGGGTCACGCAAGTACGTCGGTACGGCATGTGGACACCACACGCTCATTCGTGGGTCTCTCGTGACGATCGATCCGTCCGTTCCCGACGACGACCGAATGAGCCAGATCAAGCGCGTGACTCCCGACCAGCTCTTCCCCGAATCGGAATGGGTAGATCACGGGACGCGCAGCTCCGGCGCGTATGCCACCGCCTGGCCGCTTTCCGAAAAGTACTACATCTGCGTCTACGACGGGGACGCGAACGGACAGTACGGCACGATTGATTGCCGCCGTCGCAACTATGCAATCACGCTGGTGGACGTGTTCGGCAACAAGGTTGTCGTATACAGGAACAACCTCATATCCTGCTTCGACCCAATGCCGCTCCAGGCGAGGAAGATGCCGCCCGTCATTCCGCACAAGACGCTCGTGGGACGCCCTGCCAATTCCGACGGTTCGCGCCCGGTGCCGATCGCTGATCTGCCGAAGACTTCCGAGGTTGGACTCATCAACGTGTATAATTCGCGTTATCCATTCCCCGAGGGGGTGAAGATCAAGGAACTTCGCGTGTGGCAGATCCTTCCGAAGACCGAGCCCCTCGTAGGGCATCCCCGTCTGGGGGCTTGCGACCATACGCCCAGTCGCCGTTGCCTTGGGACTGTGCCAGTGGAGGAGGACGGCAGCGCACTCTTCGAGATGCCGGTGACGGTGCCGTTCTATATGCAGGCGCTGGACGAGAAAGGATGCGCTGTGCAGACGATGCGGTCTGCCACATACACGCAGCCGGGCGAGCGCCTGACATGCAACGGCTGCCATGAGAACAGGTCGAAGCAGGCACAGGCGGCAGCCGCCCGTTCACCGCTTGCCTACCGCCGCCCGCCGTCGCGCATCAAGCCTGAGGTCGACGGCGGGAAGCCGTGGAACTATCCGAACCTGGTACAACCGGTGTTCGACCGCAAGTGCGTTTCCTGCCATTCGCCGTCCAACAAGAAGTTTGACCATGCGAAGATGCCAAACCTCACGCGCGGCGACCGGGACGCAAACCCGTTCCATTTCCATACTTCGTTCATCGACCTCGTTGAGAAAAAACTGATTCAATTCTACACAAACAACTATTCCGGCCCTCGCTGGTACGAGAGGCGCGTCCAGAAGGACAGTTTCACCTTCCATCATTCCGAACCCGGAAAGATCGGCGCGCGTGGGTCGAAGCTGTACGAGACGCTGCGCAAGGGGCACAATGGCGTTGAGCTGACGGACGAGGAGATGCGGCGACTTGTGCTCTTCATGGATGCGAGCGGAGCCTACATTTCGCATGATTTCCAGGCCGAGGCACAGTGCTTTGGCGGTGTCGTGGAGCCAAAGCTTCAATGAATTCTCGACAACAAAAGAAAGAGAGATGAAAAATGAGGAATCCTCGTGAAGAACTAGTGTTGGTTATGTGCTTCTGTCTGGCGGCAGGATTGGCGTGCGCCGAGGATTATGACAATGCCTATCTTGAAGCGACGGACGGGCAAGTGATCAACACGCGTTATTTCGTCAAGGATTCTACGCGGTTTGAAATAGACTATCGCTTCGTCGAGACAAACGGCCAGCAGCAGATATTGTTCGGGAACTACTATGGATGCGACAACAACAGGTGCGTTGCCTATATCAACGGTTCCGGAAACTTCAAGTCCGGCCTTTGGTCGGCGCCCGCGTCGGCGACGATTTCCGCCAACACGACAAATCTGCAAAAGCCGGCCAAGCTGGATCGCAGGACAATTGTCGTGGATGCCAAGAATGCGAAGATTCAAAGTTGCTATTCCACCACCGGGAATGCCATCTCGACAATCACATCGTCGATCTCCGTGTCGGAAACGCCAGCAGACAGGCCGCTGGTGCTCTTTGGCTTGGCCACCGATGCTGAAGGCACGACATTCAGCACTGCGTTCATCTCCAGGGCAAGAGTCTACTCCATGCG
>JAFPNP010000278.1 GCA_017411125.1 Kiritimatiellia bacterium | reverse complement strand
TCGAGACCGAAGGCATGAAGCGCGGCGGTATCTATCTTGACGCCGGCCTCCTCCATCCCGACGAGAATAGGAACAAGCGGCTCCTCGCTCTCTGTAAGCGCCTGAAGCGCCCCGGCGGCGGACACCTTCGGACGCAGAATCTCGTCAAGCTGGAGCGTGACGTCGGCATCTTCGGCGGCGTAGTCCAGCACGTCTGCCGGAGCGACGTCCGCCATGTTCTTCTGCACCTCTCCTCGCTTGCGTTCTCCTATGATGCGCGTAATCGGAATTGGATCATATTCCAGACACTCACGGGCCATCGCATCCATATTGTGGAACGCGGCGGCGTCAAGGACGTAGTGTTCGAGCATCGTATCGCGCACGGTGGAACCGAACCTGATGCCGTAGCGCGAAAGCACCGTCATGTCGAACTTCGCGTTCTGCGCGACAAGCGTTTTGCCGGAATCGGCAAACGCGCCGGCGAACGTGGCCACGAACGCAAGAGCCGCGCCATGTCCCTTGCCGGCGGGACGTGCGGCCTCGAACAGATCCTGCGGCGACGCAACCGACTCGGTGGGCAATTCATGGTCCGGCACCGCGACATACCAAGCCTTGCCCTTTGCCGTGGCAAAGGACATTCCAAGCAACCGAGCCGTGCGGGCGTCGGTAGACGTCGTTTCGGTGTCAAACGCGAATTTGGGCGCGGCTTCGAGTTCGCGAGCAAGCGAGGCGGCATCGTCCAACGTCGTCACCAAGCGGTAGTCGTGCGGAACGTCAGCCAGCGTCTTGCAGTTCGCACCCTTTATTTCCGCGACGCTTTCGCCCAGCAGACGCCTCGAAAGAGTGGAAAGCTCAAACTTCGCGCAAGCCGCGCGCAATTTCTCCGCAGCCGGATCCTGCCGCGCAAAGGAATCCAGAGAAACTTCGAGAGGAATGTCCGTGCGGATGGTCGTAAGAAACTTCGACATCCGCGCATCCTCCGCGCCTGCAGCGACTTTCTCCGCAAGCTTGCCCTTAAGTTCGGAAGCATGGGCAATCAGCTCCTCCACCGTTCCATATTGGGCGAGAAGCGAAATCGCGGTCTTCTCGCCGACTCCCTTCACTCCGGGAATATTGTCGGAGGCGTCTCCCGCAAGCGCAAGCCAGTCAACCATCTGCCTCGGCGACGACAGTCCCCAATGCTCGCACACCTTCGCTTCGTCATACACTTCGGGGGCGGCGGCGCCGTGCGCGGGCCGGAACAACCTGATGTTAGGCGCCACGAGCTGAGCCGCATCCTTGTCGGGCGTGGCGAGATACACTTCAAAACCAGCTCTGGCCGCCTTCACGGCAAGAGTGCCCATCACGTCGTCCGCCTCGTACCCGCTTTGCCTGACGATCGGTATCCGCAATGCCTCCGCCAACTCGAACGCATAAGGGATAGAAGCCGCGAGGTCTTCTGGCATCTTCTCACGCTGCGCTTTGTAAGGTGGATAAGCTTCATGACGAAACGTAGGGCCGTCGGAATCCATTGCCAACACGACATGGGTCGGGGAGAAATCCTTCAATATGGACACCAGACTATTGACGAATCCAATCAACGCAGACGTATTTATCCCAGTCGATGTCATGCGCGGATTCTTCAGGAACACGAAGTGCCCCCGGTACAGAAACGGCATCAAATCTATGATGAACAATTTGCCCATGGACAAGATTATATCACATAAGTGACTCGACAAGAGGCGCAAATCCAGGGAAAGACTCGTTCAGAATCTCCGCGCCCGCCACCGACACGGGAACGCACAACCCGCAAAGCGCCATTGACATCGCGAGCCGATGGTCTCCGTTCGCACGCGCCGTCCCGCCCTTCAACGTACCTCCGCGAATCGAAAAACCGTCCGGAAACTCCGAAACCTCCGCACCGAGCGCACTCAGCTGCATGACAATGGCGGCGATGCGATCGGTCTCCTTGTAACGCAACTCGCCGGCGTCGCGAACCACCGTCGTACCATCAGCAAACGCCGCTGCGACCGCTAGCGCCGGAAACTCGTCAATCGACCTAACCACAAGGTCGCCTGCCACTTCGACGCCGTGAAGCGGCCCTGCCGCAAGCGTTACGTCGCCCACAGGCTCGCCGAACTCAATCCTCTCTCCCGATATAGAAATACGCGCGCCCATGGCTGAAAGGATATCGAGAACGCCGGTTCTCGTAGGATTAATCCCCACGCCCCTGACGGTGACGCAGGACCCCGGCACGATCGCCGCCGCCACAAGCAGAAACGCGGCAGAAGAGATGTCGCCCGGCAGCGTTCCATCAAGTGGCTTGAGAACGGCGGCTGGATGAACGGTCTCGGACAATCCTTCGGAAACAACAATCGCACCCATGGCGCGAAGCATCCGGGCCGTATGATCGCGGGATGGGCCCGGTTCGTGCAGGACAACCGGCGCATTCGCACCAAGCGCAGCAAGTTCAATGCAACTTTTCACCTGTGCGGAAGCGACCGGCAGAGTATAATCCACACCATGCAAACACGCAGGACGAAGAACAATAGGAGCATGGCCGCCGTCTGTCGAAACATCCGCACCCATAAGGCGAAGCGGTTCCGCAATCCTATCCATAGGACGTTTGCGAAGTCCCTCGCTCCCGTCCAGAACCGCGGAAGACCGCGTTCCAGCTACGGCTCCGGCAAGCAACCGAATCGTCGTGCCAGAGTTGCCGCAATACGCCACCGCCCCGACATTGGGAAACGGACGGAGACCATTTCCCGCAACAGTCAGAATATCGCCGTCTAGAGAACTATGCACTCCAACCGCCTCCAAGGCGTTGCGCATGGCCCGCGTCACACCGCTGTCAGGATAGTTGCGGACGACCGACGTGCCTTCGGCAAGTGCGGCGAACAGCGCGGCACGATGCGCAAGCGACTTGTCACCGGGAAGCGAAACGCTCCCCTGCAACGGCCTCCGAGCTTTGGCAAGGGAGAGATCCACGACATTTCCCCTAGTTATTCTTCGTCGGTCAAGTCGGGACTGACCGCACCCTTGCGCACAGAAGAAACGGTTTTCCCTGCAGAAGCCTCCGCGTCGCCGGATTTCTTCGCCTCGGCGGCATCCTTTCCGGACTTACCCTTGCCTGCGGCGGTAGCGACCGGTCCGTAAGGCGCATATGGAGCATACGGACGATAGCCCTTGCCGTAAGAACGGTATCCACCATAACCGCCATAGCCACCATACCCATAGCCATAGGAATGGCCGGACGGAGCAAACGCGCTGCCGGCGCCACCCATGTCGACATCGTTGACCACGATGCCTATTACCGTAGCGCCAGATTCGCCAAGCGAACGGACGGCATGCTGGATTGGCTTGAAGTGCGTCCGGTCGGGGCAACACATGATCATCACCGAATCCACCATCGACGCAAGCGTCATCACGTCGCCGACGATACCGAACGGAGGGGAGTCCACGACAATGCGGTCGTAATGCTCGCGCGCCCACTTGAAGAAATCCGGAACTACCTGCGAACCCATGATAGACGCGGGATTCACGTTGTCCGGCGGAAGCGATCCGACCACGTCAAGACCGTCGACCCCGCTCGGCATGACAAGCGACTCGAAATTCCGCAGATTGCCCTTCGAAAGGTAATGGGAGAATGAATGAGCGCTGTCGATCTGAAGCCCCCAGACGCGGGCCAGACGAGGACGGCGCATGTCGAAATCCACGAGCAGCGTCCGCTTGCCGGCCTGGGCGCTGGATATAGCCATGGCGCAGGACGTGATCGTCTTTCCCTCGCCGGGCTGCGTAGACATAAACAGCACCGCTTGCGAAATAGACTGATAGCGCGGAGCGTCCAGCAAGTTCCTGAGACCAGCCACGGCCTCCGCGAACTGCGAATACTTGTTTTCAGAGATGAACTTCGCCACCTGCTCGCGCTTCTTGCGGCGCACGTGCGGCAAGACGGCCAGCACCTTGAGCGAAAGACGCCCCTCGATGTCGGAAAGAGACACGATCGTGTCCTCGAGATGGTCGAGCACGAGCACGAAAAGCAGCCCCAGGCCAAGAGACAGAACGGCCCCGGCCGCGAAGATGACCAGCGGATTCGGAAGAACCGGCTTGGACGGCACCTGCGCGGGACGACCGACGCGCACTATTTCGTTGTTCTGCTCCGCCGCGATGCGGCTCTCGTTTTCCTTCTGGAGCAAGTCCTGGTAGATTTCGCTGGACACCTTCTTTTCCTGCTCCAACTGCTTGAGGCCGGCGTCCGCCTGCACGATCTGCTGCCCTATCTTGGCGATGTTCGCGTTCAAGCTCTCGCTCTTGCGCTTGAACTGCTCGAGCTGGTTCTGGCTCGCGGAAAGGTTGCCGACGGCAGTGGCGTATGCGCGCTTCACGGTTTCGGCGAACTCGTTCGCAATGGCCTTCAACTCGCCTTCCTTTGCAACCACGACCGGGTGCTGCTTCGTGTAGCTCGTCTTCAGCGTAGCTAGCTCCATCTTCACGCTCTGCAACTTCGTGTAGGCAGTGCCGATATCCGACGAACGCGGCACTTCCGAAGGAAGTTCGCCGAAATTCTCCGGATTCTTCTGCGCAGCCTGCAAAACCTTCACCCACTCGCCTGCGGCAGTGACGCGCTTTTCGTATTCAAGCACGTCGGCGGTCGTTGACGACAAACTCTGGTTGAGAATGTCCCTCGCAGCCATCAAATTGTCTATCTTATTTTCCGTGCGGAACTTCAAAAGCCGCGCCGCAAGATCGTCGTCCACGCGTTTCTGCTTCTCGACCTGCTGGTGAATCTGCGAGACGGCCTTGTCGCAGCGCTTCTTGTTCTCCTCGTCGGTAAACGCCTCGATTGCCTCGGCATACGCATTTGCAAGCGCGGCCGCAAGCTCCGGAACGCGCGAACGCACGGCAATAGTGATCAAACGAGAATTGCGCACAAGCTCCATTTCAGAGCCGCTCAACGACTCGACCAACTCCTTGTCAGTAGTCGTGGAGTTCGGATAATTCGCCCGATACTGCTGGAGTATCTTCTTGATGATGCCCTCGGAACGCCAGTCGGAAAGGCGCGTGTTGAATATTTCCGCGTAGTTGGATCCGTAAAACTCCATGTCGTTCCCGATGGCACCCATCGCGCCGCCACCCTGGGGACGACGGGTATCCATCGTGAACTCGCTCTTGGCCTCGTATAT
>JAFPNP010000277.1 GCA_017411125.1 Kiritimatiellia bacterium | reverse complement strand
ACACCGGGCGCCACTTTCTGCGCCAGTGGATCGAGGAAGACAACGCCGCCGGACGCACCGGCGGCAAGGTCGTGACGCGCTTCCCGCCCGAGCCGAACGGCTACATACACATCGGCCACGCCAAGGCCGTGTGCGTGGACTTCGGCATGGCGAAGCTTTTCGGCGGCGAATGCCATCTGCGTCTTGACGACACGAATCCCGCCAAGGAATCCGACGAGTACGCCGAGAACATCAAGGAGGACATCCGCTGGCTCGGCTTCCAGTGGTCTGGGCCGGGCGACTCCGGCGAACCTGGCTTCTACAACGCGTCGAACATGTTCGACACGATGTACGCGATCGCCGAGAACCTCATCCGCGCCGGCCAGGCGTATTGCTGCAATCTCACGCAGGACGAGTGGAAGGAGTACCGCGGCGTCCCCGAACGCCCCGGCCGCCCGTCGCCTTCACGCGATACGGATCCGGAGCGCAACCTGCGCATCTTCCGCGAGATGCGCGACGGAAAGTACGCCGACGGCGAATGGTGCCTGCGCGCGAAGATAGACATGGCTTCGCCCAACATCCACTTCCGCGATCCCGTCATCTACCGCATCCGCCACGTTTCCCACTATCATCTCGGCGACAAGTGGTGCATCTACCCGATGTACGATTTCGCGCATCCGATCGAGGACGCGCTCGAGGGCGTGACGCATTCCATGTGCACGCTCGAGTTCGAGGTACACCGTCCGCTCTACGACTGGGTCGTGGACAGGATGGACGAGCAGGGCCTGCTCGTCGTGCGCAACGGCGTGAAGATCCGCCCGCAGCAGCGCGAGTTCGCCCGCCTCAACATCACTTGGACGGTCATGTCAAAGCGGCTTCTCCTCCAGCTCGTCACGGAAGGCCGCGTCGCGGGATGGGACGATCCTCGAATGCCGACGGTATGCGGAATGCGCAGGCGCGGCTTCACGCCGGGCGCGATACGCGAGTTCTGCGATCGCGTCGGCGTGACGAAGGTCGAGAGCGAGTCCGATCCCGCCCTGCTCGAATGGTGCGTGCGCGAAGAACTCAACCGCACCGCGCTCCGCCGCATGGCGGTTCTAGATCCGGTCAGGCTCGTGATCGAAAACTTCGACGGGACGCGCGACGTGGAACTGCCTAACAATCCCCTCGACGAATCCGCAGGTTCGCGCAAGGTGGCGTTCTCGAAAGAACTGTGGATCGACCGCGCCGATTTCATGGAAGTGCCGGAGAAGAAGTTTTTCCGCCTCGCGCCCGGCCGCGAAGTCCGTTTGCGCGGCGCGTGCATCGTGAAGTGCGTCGGCGTCGAGAAGGACGCCGACGGAAAGATCGCGACGATACGCTGCGTCTGGGACGAAGGTTCGTGGGGCGGCAACGCGTCCGACGGACGCAAGGTGAAGGGCACGATACACTGGGTGGACGCCGCGACCGGCGTCAAGGCCGAGGTGCGCCTCTACGACCGCCTCTTCACCGTGCCTGATCCGATGCGCGACGGCCCGGACGGATTCCTCAAATACCTCAACCCCGATTCGCTCAAGACCGTTTCGGCATACGTGGAGCCGGCGCTCGCCGGATCCGCGCCCGGCGAACGGTTCCAGTTCGAGCGCACGGGCTACTTCGTGGCCGACGCCAAGGATTCGCGTCCGGGCGCTCCGGTGTTCAACAGGACGGTGACTCTCAAAGATGGCTACAAGCCTGCCTGACATCGAAGCGGCGCTCGACGCCGTGCTGCCGAAAGCCGGCGACCGCCCCGCCGCTCTCTGCGCCGCGATGCGCTGGGCGGTGGAGGGCGGCGGCAAACGCATACGCCCGCAGATCTGCCTCGCGTCGGCGGAGGCAGTCGGCGGCTCCGCATTCGACGCCCTCATGCCCGCCTGCGCGATTGAGCTGCTCCATTCGTACACGCTCGTCCACGACGACCTTCCGGCGATGGACAACGACGTCGAGCGGCGCGGCAAGCCTTCGGTCTGGGCGAAGTTCGGCGAGGCGGATGCGATTCTCGCCGGCGACGCGCTTCAGGCGCTAGCGTTCGAGACGCTTGCGCGGACGCCCGAACGGCGGCCCGGTGCGATTGTGAAGATGTTCGCCGCATTCGGAAAGTACGCCGTCGGCGTCGTGCGCGGGCAGGTCGAGGATATTGCGTCCGGCGAAAAGGACGTGCCTTTCGTCTACGAACACAAGACGGCGGATCTTTTCATGTGCGCCGCGGTCGCCGGCGCGCTTGCCGGCGGCGGCGACGATGCCGACGTCGAGAGGCTGCGGCTTTTCGCGCTGCATCTCGGGCTGGCGTTCCAGTACGAAGACGATCTGCTCGACGACGACGCGCCGTGCGGACGCGAAGCGGCGGCGGAGCGCGTGCGCATCGAGACGGACGCGGCGGTCGCCGCGCTCGACGGGCTGCGTGGCGACGCGTCGTTCCTCGTCTCGCTTGCGCGGCGGCTCGTGGACCGCGCGCGCTAGCGCGTCAGCTGAAGCGTTCGCGGTTTATCCAAAGCCCGAGCGCCGGATTCGGAATGAAGTATATCTCTTCGCCGTCGACGTTGTTCCAGCCGCAGGAAAGTTTCGCGGGATCGTACTTCGCTGCCATAGCGTCGTAGTCCGCCGCCTTGAAGCCCACGCCTTCGATTTCCTCTTTCGCGATGTTCTT
>JAFPNP010000276.1 GCA_017411125.1 Kiritimatiellia bacterium | reverse complement strand
TGTGGAGCGCCGCGGCACGGAGCGAATGATGGTGTTGCATCGCGACACGTGCGTTCTGGAGCACAAGCACATCGCCGACATTGCAAGCTACCTTGATGCCAAGGATTTGCTCGTCGTCAATGATACCAAGGTGTTCCCCGCCCGTCTTGTCGGAACGTGGAGCGACTCTCCCGGCGCAGTCGAGGTGTTGATGGTAAGTCCGGCTCCGAGCGCCGAGACTGACGCCTGCCGCGATCTTTCGAACTTCGACGTGTTCGGTTCGCTAGAGTGGAACGTGATGATTGGTTCAGGGCGTCCATGCCGCGAAGGGCAGGTCGCGGTGTTCGGGCCTGAGCGCGAACTGTCCGTCACGCTTGCAAAGCGGCTCGACGGCGGGCTGTGGCGTGTCGCGTTCGCGGCGGAACGTCCGCTCGCGCAGCTGCTGGACGAATTTGGCCGCACTCCCGTGCCGCCATACGTTCGCCGCGAAGGCACGTTGGAGGAGGAACGCGCGGACCGTGAACGCTATCAGACCATCTACGCGAGACACGTCGGCAGCGTGGCCGCGCCCACTGCGGGGTTGCACTTCACGCCGGAAATCTTCGCTGCGCTGGAGGCCAAGGGCGTGCGAAGGGCGTCCGTGACGCTGCACGTCGGGCCGGGCACGTTCCGCCCCGTGAAGACGGACGAGATAGAAGACCATCACATGGACTACGAGGCGTTCACGGTTCCGCCGGAGACTGCGGACGCGATACGCGACTGCCGGACGCGCGGCGGGCGCGTGGTGTGCGTCGGATCCACGACGGTTCGCACGCTGGAGACCGTGGCTGCCGCGCATGGCGGCGAAGTCGTGGCCGGAAGCGGCGCGTCCAACATCTTCATTTATCCGCCGTACAAATTCAAGGTTTGCGACGCAATGCTCACGAATTTCCATCTGCCGCAGTCCACCTTGCTGATGATGGTGAGCGCGCTTGCCGGGCGCGAGCGAGTGCTTGCCGCCTATGCCATGGCGGTACGCTCGGAGTACAAGTTTTTTTCCTATGGCGACTGCATGCTTATCGTGTAGCCCCGCGAATATGGTATACTGTTTTCCGAACGAGATGAAGAAAGAACAAGATATGGACAAGCCACGTCAGTTCACGCTGCGCCATGCCCGGCTGGTGGACGCGGAAAAAATATTCGCGCTCATACACCTGCATCGCGACAGGCTTGTGCCGCGTTCGCTTGGCAGCATCGTCGAGAACATCGACCGTTTCGTTGTCGCCGAGGACGGCGGCGAGATGGTGGGTTGCGCAACCTACGGCATATTTCCGGAAATAGGCGAGCCGCTGCATACAGCGGTCGAGATACAGTCCGTCGCCGTGCGCGCTCCGTGGCGGCGTAAGGGAATCGGACGTGCCTTGGTGCAGGAGATCGTGCGCAGGGTGAGGGCGTTCGAACCCGCCGCTGCGCTGGTGCTGACGTTTTCGCCGGAGTTCTTTGGACCGCTTGGCTTCCATGAGGTGCCGAAGGATAAAGTGATGTACAAACTCTATACCGGCTGCATTAACTGCACGAAATATGCCAATCCGTTCACCTGCCCCGAAAAGGCCATGGTGCTCGAACTGAAATGACTTTGCAAGGGAGGTTGCTGAAATGAGAAAAGGTCTGCTGCTGGTTGCGGCGTTTGCCGCGTGCGTGGCGGTGTTTGCCGCAGGGGTCAAGGTAAGGAGCGACGTGCGGCGTTCACCGTACCAAGGCGCGATAAGCGTTGACGCCGCAAGCGGGCGCGTGCTGTTCGAAGACAGGGCGGACGCGAAATGCTGCCCCGCCTCAGTGACGAAGCTCATGACGCTTCTGCTTGTTCTCGAGGACATGCATGCGCTGAAGTATTCGCCTGTCGACGAAGTCGCCGCAACCGTCCGTTGCACGCGCGAAAAGCCAAGCGTCTGCGGGTTGAAGCCCGGAATGAAGACGACGGTGGACGAACTGCTCTTTGCAATGCTCGTACACAGCGCGAACGACGCGGCGGTGCTCTTGGCGGAGAACTCCACCGCCCGCAACGCTGGCCGCGAAATGCAAGGCGGCGACCTGCAGGCGTTCATCCAGCGAATGAACGCGAAAGCAAAGGCGCTCGGCATGGCGTCCACTGCGTTTGTCACGCCGAACGGCTACCCGCCGCAGTATGGCAGCGGACGCCCTTACGACGTTTCGACGCCGCGCGACCTTGTGAAACTGGCCCGCGCCCTCGTGAAGTACAACGAGATCTACCGTTGGACGAGCGCCAAGACGTATACCATGAAGGCCGTGGTGAACAAGGAAGGCAAGCCTGTCAAGTTCCTGAACCACAACAACATCCTAAGGCAGGACAAGAAGAAGATCCTCAACGACAAGGGGGAAAGCGAGGTGGACGGCCTCAAGACCGGCTACGCCGAATACTGCGGCTCTTCGATCGTCCTCACCGGCAAACGCAATGGACGTCGCGCAATCGTAGTCGTGGCTGGAAGCGAAACGTCGAAACTGCGCGACCAGCACGCCCGCCGTCTCATGGTCGACGCGCTTGACGCCGTTTCGCAGCGGTAGATCCGCCGCCGGTTTCTCGCCTATTCGCATCCGGGCGGGCGGTTCAAAAGGAGGCTGATCGCCTCCTTCACCGGAAACGCCTCATGGCATACGCGGCACACGATTTCGGAGATTGGCATCTCCACGCCGCGCACCTTCGCCACCTCGCATACGGCCTTGGCGTTCCAGACCCCTTCCGCCACCATCTGCATAGAGCCCAGGACGTCCTCGATCCTCTCGCCCCGGCCAAGGCGTTCGCCGACGCCGCGGTTGCGCGAATGGCGCGAGGTGCATGTGACGACGAGGTCGCCCATGCCCGAAAGGCCGGCGACCGTGTGCGGCTTGGCGCCAAGCGCGCAGGCGAGCCGGGACATCTCCGCGACTCCGCGCGTGATCAGGGCCGCGCGCGTGTTGTCGCCGAACCCCAGGCCGTCGGAGACTCCGACGGCAAGCGCAATCACGTTTTTCACCGCGCCGCCGGTCTCCACGCCGACCGGATCGTCTGAAACGTACACGCGGAACAGGGGCGTGTTCCATATCGATTGCGCCAACCGGGCGTCGTCGATGTCCGCAGCCGCCGCCACAACGGCGGTCGGGATCCCCCGCGAGACCTCTTCGGCGTGCGACGGGCCGGAAAGCGCGACTATGCGTCCGCGGCCAAATCCCTTTGCGATCAGTTCCGTCATGCGCAGGTGCGTATTCTCGCAAAAGCCCTTTGCCAGCGACACGACAAGCGCGTGCGCCGGTACGAAGCGGCGGAAGGTGGCGCATACCGCGCCGACGTAACGTGAAGGCGAAGCGACGACGACCACATCCGCACCGGAGGCGTCCTCCGGACTGGTCGTCCACTTGATTTCCGGCGGCATGGCGACGCCGGGCAGATAGCGCGGGTTCTGGCGCGTTCTCGCTATTTCGTCCACGTAGGCGGCGTCCGCACCCCACACGGCAACGTCATGCCCGTTTCCGGCCAGAAGCAATGCGTTTGCGGTTCCCCATCCGCCGTCGCCGATTACAAACACCTTCATGCGGCGGCTCTCTCCGTCCGCTTTCGCGCACCGCCCGTCGCCAGGGCAACTGCGGGCACCAGCACGAGTCCGCCAAGCATGGCGATCGCGCCGGTGTTCACGGGCGAGCGCAGGAACGGCGGCAGCGTTTCCGGCGAAACCATGGCCATGACCATCATCGTCACGGTGAAGCCCGTGCCGAAGATGAACGACGCCCAGCAAGATGCCGCGTTTGTGCGTTTCCAGTAGAGCGAATAGAGGAACGGCGCGAGGAACGAACCCGCCAACGCTCCCCACGAGACACCCATCATCTGTGCGATAAACGCGATCGGATGTTCGCTCTTGTATTGTACTACGGCAATCGAGGCGGATATCACGACGAAAACAACTATCAGAAGGCGCATGATGAACACCTGCCGCTTTTCGCTCATATCCTTCCACGCCGTTCCTTTGAGGAAGTCGATGGTGAGAGTGGACGAGGACGTCATCACAAGCGAGGAAAGCGTCGACATCGATGCCGAAAGCACCAGAATCACCACAAGCGCAATCAGCGCCGGCGAGAGCCCTTCGAGCATTTTCGGGATGATCGCGTCGAAACCACCCGCCGGAACGCCGTTCGGGCCGACGTTCAGAACGTCCGCGAAAAGGCGTCCGAATCCGCCGAGGAAGTAGCAGCCGCCGGCGACGACGAGCGCAAACACCGTTGAAATCACCGTGCCGCGTTCAATGGCTTCGGCGTCCTTGATGGCATAGAACTTCTGGACCATCTGGGGCAGGCCCCATGTTCCAAGGGACGTAAGTATGACGACGAACAGCAGGCTGAGCGG
>JAFPNP010000275.1 GCA_017411125.1 Kiritimatiellia bacterium | reverse complement strand
GCAGGCGGCGGAGGAGTGCGGCCAGTTCTACATGACCGAGCGCTGGCTCGGCGGCACGCTCACGAACAGCCAGACCATCAACGGCAGCGTGAAGCGCATGTGCCAGCTGCAGGCCGTGGCGAAGGCGAATGGCGGGCAGCTCTCCGTCCACAAGCAGGAAGCTTCCATGCTCCGCCGCGAGCTCGCGAAGCTTGAGAAGAACCTCACCGGCATCAAGGAGATGAACGAAAGGCCCGGCGTCGTGTTCATCGTCGACGTGTGCCGCGAGTTGAACGCCGTGAAGGAAGCGGCGCGTCTTCATATCCCGATTGTCGCTATTACGGACACCAATGCCGATCCCGATCCGATCGATTACGTGATTCCAGGCAACGACGACTCCGTGCGCGGAATCGAGCTCATCGTCGAGGGCATCGTGAAGGTAGTCAAGGCCGCCAACGACGAGTATTCCCGCGTTGCCGCAGAGCGCAAGGCTAAGCGCGACGCCGAGGCGAAGGAGCGCGAGGAGCAGCAGAAGGCCGAACGCGCCGCCCGCAAGGCGAAGGGCGAGGCTGCCCGCAAGGCGGAGGCGGAGGCCAAGGGCGAGGCCACGCTCAAGGGCGTCCGCGCGAAGGGCGGCAAGGGCGCTCTTTCCACCGAGGCCCGCCAGGCCGTCCGCGCAGCCAAGGAGGCCGCAGAAGCCAAGGCGAAGGAAGAGCTTGCCGCGAAGCGTCAGGAGCAGGTCGCCGCGGCCGAGGCCGCAGTCGCCGCAGCCGAGGCGCCCAAGGCGGAGTAACGGCATATAACAGGTAAAACACAAGAGGTTTGAAATGACAGTCACGATTGCTCAGATCAAGGAACTGCGCGAGGCGACCGCAGCCGGAATGGGCGCCTGCAAGGAAGCGCTCATCGCCACGAACGGCGACATGCAGGAGGCGGTGAAGTATCTCCGCGAGAAGGGTCTTGCCGTCGCCGCGAAGCGCGTGGACAAGGAGTCCAAGGAAGGCATCATCGCTCTTGCGACGGCTGCGGACGGCAAGTCTCTCGCCCTCGCCGAGGTGAACTGCGAGACGGACTTCGTCGCGAAGACGGACGCTTTCAAGAAGTTCGTCGACGACGCAGCGAAGGTTGCGCTCGAAGGCAAGGACATCGAGCAGACGCTCAACGACGACTACAAGATGCTTCTCACCAAGACGGGCGAGAACGTGAAGATCCGCCGCCAGGAGCGTTTTGCGCTGGAAGGCGCCGGCGTCCTTTCCGGCTACATCCACATGGGCGGCAAGATCGGCGTCATGGTGGAGCTTGGTTGCGACAAGGCCGATGCGCCGGAACTCGCCGAGGCGGCCCACATGCTCTGCCTTCAGATCGCGGCGAATGCGCCGAAGTACATCCAGCCTGCGGACGTTCCCCAGACGGAAATCGACGCGGAGCTCGAAATCAAGCTCAATGCGCTCAAGGAGCAGAAGGGCAAGCTTCCGCCCGAACAGGCTCTCGCCGGCATCAAGAAGGGCATGGCTGCGAAGTTCTGCACCCAGATATGCCTGCTCAAGCAGGATTACGTCGCCGACGGCGAAGTGACGGTCGAGAAGTATCTCGACGGCGTCGCGAAGACGGTTGGCGCACCGATTGCGGTGAAGCGGTTCGTCCGCCTCCAGCTTGGTGCCTGATGTTATGACCGCATCTAGGTCTACTGTAGCACGCGAGCGCGCGTCCCTTCAGGACGTGCGCCGCGTCGTTGTCAAGGTAGGCACTCATTCAATCGCCGCGAAGACGGGGCGTCCGGACTATCGGGCGCTCCGCCGCATCGTTTCACAGCTGTGCGAACTGCGCAAGCAGGGGCTGGAAGTTATTTTCGTCTCTTCCGGCGCGGTGGCTGCGGGGGTCGAGGCGCTGGGGCTCAAATCGCGTCCCGCGCAGGTCAATGACGTCCAGATGTGCGCAGCCGTCGGGCAGGCGCGTTTCATCGCCGAATACGAAAAGCTCTTCGGCGGCTACGGCGTGCAGATCGGCCAGGTGCTGCTCACGCATGCCGATTTCGACGACCGCCGCCGCGCCGCCAACGTCCGCCGGTCGCTGGATCATCTCGTCCGCGCCGGAATAGTTCCGGTCGTGAACGAGAACGACGTGGTGGCGGACGATGAATTGAAGGGCTTGGCGTTCGGCGACAACGACTGGCTTTCTTCGCTTATTGTGAAACTCGTGCGGGCGGACGCGCTCGTGCTTCTTACTACCGTGGACGGACTTCTTGACGCCGAAGGTCGCCGCGTTCCGTCCATCAGCTCCATTCGCGACGCGATGAAGCTCGTTCGCGCCGGGCAGAAGGGCTCTCTTTCAAAGGGAGGCATGGATTCCAAGCTCAAGGCCGTGAGGAACGCTTCCCAGGCGGGTGCGCACGTGGTGATTGCCAACGGCGCGACGCCGCACGTCTTGCGGTACATATTTTCCGGCCGCGACGTTGGCACGTTCGTTCCGGGCGCTACCATGTAGTGCGGTTGCGCCATGCGCTACGCGGTAATCAGCGACGTACATGCGAACGAAGCCGCGCTGCGCACGGTGCTGATGGATGCGGCGGATGCGCGTGCCGACAGGATGATATGCCTTGGCGACGTGCTCGGATACGGGCCGGAGCCGGTTGCCACGCTTGAACTTGCATACCGCAGCATGCACGTGTGCCTTGCCGGAAACCACGATGCCGCCGTCGCGGGGCTTTTCCCGGTGGACGATTTTACCCGTTTTGCCGCCGCCGCCGTGCGGCGCCACCGCGAGGCGCTTTCGCAGAAGGCTTGCGACTGGCTTTCGCAATTGCCATACGTTTGCGAGGTTGGCGGTTTCGCGTGCGCGCACGGCGATTTCGCCGCACCCGAACGCTTCAACTACATTCTTGAACCTGAAGACGCCTTGCCGTCGTTCGACGCGCGTTCGGAACAGCTGATGTTCGTCGGCCACACCCACCGGCCGGCAATATTCGCCGTCGGCGAAAGCGGCGTGCCGCTGCGTCTGGACGTCGCGGATTTCACCCTCGAGGACGGAAAGCGCTACATCGTGAATCCCGGCAGCGTGGGATATCCGCGCAATGGCGAGTGCCGGAGCAGTTATTGCATATACGACGACCAGACCGGGTCTGTCGAATTCCGTTCATTGCCGTTCGACCTTGATTCATACGCCGCGAAAATGCGCGGACAGGGCCTGGACGAGGTTCCGTGGATGCTTGAACGCGCGGTCGAACGCCAACGCCCGACAGTGCGCGGCGGCGTGCGGTTCGGCGCGGACAAACGACCGGCGGAGCCGTTTCATTCTTCCATTCAATCGACGCCTCCTTCTTCTCGTTCCACGCATCGCGCCGCCATTGTCGCGTCATGCATATTCGCCGCCGCAGTGACGTGCGGAATCGCCGTGTTTGGACGCAAGCCGGCGGAAACCGCCAAATGCGATCCGGCGCCGGCAAAGGAAGTGCGCGAGAACGTTCCGCCTTTCGAGCCCGCGCCGCCCGCCAAGCCGGTTTCGCAAAACGTTTTCGGCCCGGAAATCAAGCTCGCGCACGGTTGGACGTATGCCGTGACGAATCCCGAAAAGCAAAAGGTCTCGGTTGGATTTGACAAGAAGAAGAAGGCGAATGTGTTCCTGATTGAACACAAGGTTCCGCTTGTGGCGAGATTGACAAAGAATATTGAATTGAATACTGCGTCCGGACGGGTGGAATGGTCGATAAACGTGTTGACGAAACCGTTCTCTCGCGACAAGAAGTCGTTTTTCGAGTTTACGGCGCATCTTGTGTTTCATGATGCAAAGGGTGCGCAAGTCGGAAAGACGGCAACCTGTTCCAGCAAGTGGACGTCGAACAGAAAATGGCCAGTGCCCGCCGGAGCCGTCCGCGCAGTTCTTTCAATAGACTGCCGCTGCTGGGGCGTGTTCAAGCTGCTAGTGCCGAAGTTCGGACTGCAGCCGCACGCGCCGCAGCAGCGCGGCAAGAAGTAGCGGCCGGCTTGCCTACTGCCGCTTGAGTACTTTGCGGTAGTGCGCGATGAGCGCGTTGGTTGACGAGTCGTGCTTCAAGTCCGGCTTTTCGGCCACGAGATCCTTGAGGACGTTCTTCGCCAGCACCTTGCCGAGCTGCACGCCCCACTGGTCGAACGAGTAGATGTTCCAGATCACGCCCTGGGTGAATATCTTGTGCTCGTAGAGGGCGACGAGGGCGCCGAGAGTTTCCGGCGTGAGTTCGTCCGCGAGAAGCGTGTTCGTCGGGCGGTTGCCTTCAAACGTCTTGAACGGCACGAGTTCCTCGGGGTCTCCGTCCGCACGGCATTGTTCGGCCGTTTTGCCGAACGCGAGAGCTTCGGTCTGGGCGAAGAGGTTGGCCATGAGCTTGTCGTGGTGGTCGCCGATGGGATTGTGCGTCCTGCAGAAGCCGATGAAGTCCGCAGGGATGAGGTGCGTGCCCTGGTGGATGAGCTGGTAGAAGCTGTGCTGCCCGTTGGTGCCGGGCTCGCCCCATTCGATCGGGCCGGTGGAATAGGTCACGGGTTTGCCGTCCCTCGTTACGGACTTCCCGTTCGACTCCATGTCCATCTGCTGCAGGTACGCCGGGAAGCGGCTGAGATACTGGTCGTAGGGCAGCACGGCGTAGCTTTCGGCCCCGTATGCGTTCGCGTACAGGATGCCGAGAAGGGCGAGGGTGACGGGCAGGTTCTTCTCGAGGCGGGCGGTGCGGAAGTGCTTGTCCATCTTCCAGTATCCCCTGAGCATCCTGCCGAAGTTCTTCGGGCCGATGGAGATCATGAGCGACAGGCCGATCGCGCTCGGCAGCGAGTAGCGTCCGCCGACCCAATCCCAGAACGCGAACATGTTCGCCGGGTCGATGCCGAACTTCACCACTTCGGCCTCGTTGGTGGAGAGCGCGACGAAGTGGCTGGCCACTGCCGCGGCGTTCCCGCCGAGCTTCTTGACTAGCCATTCGCGGGCGCTCGTCGCGTTGGTCATCGTCTCCTGCGTGGTGAAGGTCTTGGATGCGACGATGAAGAGCGTCTGGTCGGCCTTCACTTTGCGCAGCGTTTCGGCGAGGTGGGTGGAGTCGACGTTCGAGACGAAGTAGTTCTTTATGGAGCGTTTGGAATACGGCGCGAGGGCGGTCGTGGCCATTACGGGGCCGAGATCGCTTCCTCCGATTCCGATGTTCACAACGTACTTGATGCGCTTGCCTGTGAAGCCGCGGTGCGCGCCGGAACGCACGGCGTCGGCGAACTTGCCCATTTTCGCCAGCACGGCGCGGACCTCCGGCAGCACGTCCTTGCCGTCCACGAACACCTGCGCGTCCGCGGCGCAGTTGCGCAGTGCGGTGTGCAGCACGGCGCGGTTTTCGGTCTGGTTGATTTTTTCGCCCGTGAACATCCTCTCGATTTCGTATTTGAGGTTCGAGGCTTTGGCAAGGGAGTAGAGAGCCTTCATGACGTTTCCGTCGATCCGGTTCTTGGAGTAGTCGAGCGTCCAGCCCGCCGCTTCGAGCGTGTACTTCGCCGCGCGGTCGGGATCTTCCGCGAACAGCTGCTTGATCGTCTTGTTCTTGGAGGCCGCCACTGCCGCCTCGACTTTTTTCCAGGCTTCTTTGTTCATCTTCTCGCATTACCTTTCAATCGAAAACGGAAAGTATTGTACCACATTCCCTTGGACCGCACAAGTCGCCACGCCGCCCACGCCCTGACGGATCACACGGGATTGCGGGTGCTTCATATGTCGAACCAGTTGTAGCCGGAATTGCCGCAGACTTCCACCACCGCCACCGCGATTTCGTGGTTCCAGTCCGGACGTCTGGTGAGCGCCTCGCGGTAGGCGAGAGCCTGCTCGACGGTTTCGGCGTCCGGCGTTTCGCGGCCGAGGACGCCCCTGTTTTCCGCAGCCGCGTTCGTGAAATACTTGAACTCCACCAGCTGCGCGGGTTTCGCGACGCCGGCCTTCGGAATCGCGAGGAAGTCGCAGCGCCCTTCGGACGAGTTGTACTCCGTCTCGAAGGAGTAGAACCTCGGCAGCACGTCCATGCAGCGCGACGTGAACGTGGTGCGGAAGAAGTTCTCGTTCATCTTGTCGAACGCCTGCGCCGGGATGCGGGCCTTGACGTAGTGCAGCCAGTAGGCGTCGAATATCTCCCGCCACGTGCCGTCTCCGAGAGCCAGCGACTGCGCCGCGCCGATGAACGCGCGCCGCGCCTCGTCGGTGTTGGTGAACTCCGAAAGCTCGTCGTAATAGTCGACGAACATGTTCTTGATCGTGAGGTTCGGAATCTGGAATCTGAACATGTTCTCGAACGTCAGCAGCCCGAGATAGTAGAGCGCGTAGGGGAAGAACTCCTCCGTGAAGAACTTCGCGCGGCCGAACTTGGCGGAAAGCGCCCCCGAATCGACCGGTTCCCCCTCGCCGCGCTCGACGTAGGCCCGCACCTTCTCGACGGCGCGGGCGTTCGTCTGCGCGAGACGGCGGAACCAGCCGATGTCCGTGCGCACGTTCGCGTCGATGACGGCCCAGGGGATCCTGCGCTCGGCGACGAGGTTCTGGAGATACCAGTTGCATATCGTGGCGTTGAAGAGACGCTCGGCGTCCGGAGTGAACCGGTATCCGTCGTAGAACCGCTCCAGGTCGCCCATCACCGACGGCTTGAGCTCGGAAGCCAGACCGTGCTCGGCGAATATTTCGTCCACATATCGCCGCGTCTGCTCCATGGTGAACCCGACAAAGCCCACGAGGTCGCTGCGAAGGCTCACCACCGTTCCGACGTTGAAGCCGCTAGAGAGATCGTCCAGGGTGATCGGCAGGACGCCCGTAAAGTACGTGCGCCCGACCGTGCCGTCCGCAAGGCCGGCCTTGAACGCCTTGAAGAACGCCTTGAAGAACGATTCCCGCGTCGCGTCGCCTCTGGAGTCGTGGCCGCATATCGCGTTGTACTCCGTGTCCCGGTTAGAAACAACAAGTTCGTTCGTGAAGTTGTCGTACTCGTCGATGATGACGTAGAGCGGCGGAAGGTGGTTTTCGCGGATGACTTCCCGCACTTTCGTTATACAGTCGGCAGGTCCGGTCGCCTCTTGAATCATCGACCAGTCGGCCAGCATCCCGTATCTGGCGGCAAAAACCCTGACAGCTCCTTTTATGTTTTCCCAGAAGTTCCGCTCGATCTCCGCGAGCGTTCCGACTTGCACGGTCGAGAAGTCGAACTGGAGAACGAGGAAGGAATTGCGGAGCGGCGTCGGGTCGCGCCCGATGTCGGTCGCGCCGAAGAGCTCGTCGAAGCGGTCCTTGAGGTCGACGTCGTAGTAGTGTGCGAGCATGGAGCAGACGACAGATTTGCCAAATCGCTTCGGACGCAGGAACACGGGCGTCTTGATCGCCTCGAGTTCCCGGATGTAGCGGGTGTTGTCCACGAACAGGCATTCGCGGACGATCTCGGCCCAGTTGATGACGCCGTACGGAATCTTGCGCTTGCTTTCCATGGCGTACATTATACCATATTTTCATCTCGGCGCGTCCAGAGACCTCGCCCTACCGTTTTGTAAACATTTTGCATGGCAGGGCGTGGCGTCCTCGACGCGCCGCATGGCAGGGCGCGTCAATCCAGCCAAAGGGCAAGGCGGAAGCCGGTGATACCGGGTGTGAGTATATAATTTGGGGATACGAATCCACAAGAAAACGAACTGCCGATAAGTTCGCTCCAAGAAGTACCGCACACAGCCCGGCGATTATCTCCTTCGACAGCACCGGTAGAATTCTTGCCCCAAGAATTATATTTACGCGAAAGGCATGTTTCTCTCACATTACCATACATGTCATAAAGTCCCCAAGGATTGGGTGGATACATTCCAACGACAGTAGTGGCTGACTTGAATCCTCCTCTGCCGTCAACGTGGTGGCGATATTTCCAAGCCCAATCGGGTTCATCTAGGCATTGTAGACTCTGGTTTACTATGCATCTTCCAAGTGGTTTGTCACGATTCATAAAGCGTTGACTCCAGCCATGATTTTTAACAAAATCGGAGCCATCATATCGATCGGTCGTGGTTCCAGCCCTGCAGGCATACTCCCACTGCGCCTGGGTGGGAAGGTCAAAACCGGCAATTCTTGTTTTTGTCCGGATTCGGCCGATAAACGTGTCGGGCGCAACGGTTTTTACCTTCGGCCAATCATGTTTAGTAGCCGGGCCACGCAGTTTTTCCCAAGTAACCGTGTCAAGCGGACGCATTTCGCCGGGATGTTTGGATGGTTTCTCGCCAGTCACCAGCTCGTATTGCTTCTGCGTCACTTCGAATACGCCTATATAGAATGGCTTCGTGAGCGTGACGCGGTGCGCTTCGTTTGTTTGGTCCCATCCCATGATGAAACTGCCAGGCTCTATGCGGCGCAAGACGAGTTTATTTGTCTTGTATTCGTCAGTCCATCCTCCACTAGGTTCTGCGGAAAGATACGATACTGGATATTTGCGGGCATCCGGTCCGGCGGAAAGGTCAATTACGCAATACAGCCGGTTTTTGTCATCTTTCATAGCGGACGCTGCGGCTGACGGCGCGGCCTTATGCTCCGGAGCCGTTTCCGCTTCCGGAGAGGCGAGCGTCTCCGCCTCCGCAATACGCTTCTTGACCAGCACTTCCTTCAAACCTTCGGCAATGCCTTTCTTTATGGCCTTGCGGTAGAGATCCGCCGCATGGGCCTTGTACGGCGCAGGGTCTTTCGCCTTGAAGTTCCACCAATAATCCGCCGCCTTCAGCTCGTCGAAGTCTTTTGCGTCTTCCGGGTTGCGTTCGTATATCGCCGTCTTCACTC
>JAFPNP010000274.1 GCA_017411125.1 Kiritimatiellia bacterium | reverse complement strand
TTGAGGCAAGCGTCGTCCATCGCGGCGACCACGTCGCCGCGACGGTTCTTCGTCCTGCGCCCCGTATACTCGATCAGGGAGCAGACGTAGAAGAGATCGTTCTTTTCCTTGTCGCACATATGGGCGTTTCCTCAACCGCGTCAATTATACCTCTTTCGCCCTGCATCGCGCAAGCGCGAATCCGTCACGCCACGTAGAAACGTTCGATCACCGTGCGTCCGGCGGTTTCGAAACGCCATCCCTCGGCGAGCGGATTGTCCGGCGTCTCGGGATCGTCCACGAACGCCGCGATCTGCGCCCGGTTCGCGAAAAGTCCCGGATCGACATGCAGTTCCGCGCCGCGCGCGACGAGGTATTCATGCGCCCGGTCCGCCGCGTCCAGCACTTCGCGCGGATAGTCCGGATGCACCGGGTCGGGGCATTCGCCGTCTGGCAGCCGGGCGGCCTCCGCAAGCGCCGCGGCGTAGTCCGCCGCCACGCGGTCGCGCTGCGCACCGTTCTTCAGGCGGTGGCGGAAGCGCACGTCGGGGAATCTCTTCTCCCCGCGCTGCACGCGCCAGGCGAGGTCTGCGAGCGACGCATCGTCCCCGAGCCACGCGCGCGGCAGGTTCCATTCGATCGCGCGCCTCTCGCGGACGGACGCCACGGCGCGCAGCGCGGCGAGCCCGCGCGGACGCAGGCGGTTCGCCCCGCCGCCTTTCACGCGCTTCCACGCCTCGTCGGGATCGACGTCGCCGTATGCTTCAGGCGATTCGTATTTCAGGAGATCTTCCTCCAGCCACGCCCGCGTGCCGCATTCGTCGCACTTCGCCAGCAGCGCCTCGCGCAGCTTCGCAAGATAGCGCACGTCGTCGAGCGCATAGCGCACCTGGGCGTCCGTGAGCGGACGCTGGCTCCAGTCGGTACACGTCTCGGTCTTGGGCAGCCCGACGTCCAGCACGTCGAATAAAAGTTTCTGGAGCCCCAGATTCGCGGAATAGCCGCAGAAACCAGCCGCAAGCCGCGTATCGAAAACATTTGCGGGCGGCGCACCGACGAGACGGCATATAAGTTCGAGGTCTTGCCTTGCGTCGTGTAGCACCTTCACAACGTCCGCGTCGCCGACGACCGACGCCAGCGGCGCGACGTCCGTTCCGAGCTGGCAGTCGAGCGCACGGCACACGCCGTCCGCCCCCGCCATCTGCACGATGGCAAGATGCGGCCTGTACGTCGCTCGCCACACGAACTCCGTGTCGAGCGCGGCCACGCCGCCAGCGACGAGCGCGGCGCACGCCTCTTCGAGATCCGGCAGGTTGCGAATCAGCCCTTCGTCCATCGCGTCGCGCACGCCCCTTTCGCGGATTTGCGGTCCAGGCCGAACTTGATTCCCATCTCCAGCCCGCGCAGTTCGGAAAGGCCGATCAGCCGCCCGCCGTAAGAATAGCCGTAGTAGCACTTGCGGCCTTTGTCGATGTCCAGCATGCGCCCGTGGTCCGGGCGCATCACGATCTCTTTTCCGCGCCTGCGTTCCTCGAGGACGAGTTCGAGCATGAGCGCGGGCATGTCCGTGTTGCCGACGAGGTGCGAGTCGCTTTCGCGGAACACGCCCGGCTCGGAGTGCAGCAGGTTGCGGAAATGGCAGAAGTGTATCCTGTCGTGGAACTCGCGGAATATCTTCACGGCGTCGTTCTTCAGGTTCGCGCCGAGCGATCCAGTGCAGAGCGTCACGCCGACGTGCGGAGAAGGACACGCTTTGACCATGTCGCGTATGTCCTTCGCGCAGGAGAGGATGCGCGGAATGCCGAAGATCGGGAACGGCGGATCGTCGGGGTGGATCGCCATGTCGATGCCGGTCTCGTCCAGGACTGGCGAAATCTCGTTGAGAAAATCGTAAAGGTTCCGCTTGAGGCGGCGTCCGTCGAATCCGGCATATGCCGCAAGCTCGCGCCTGAGGCCGTCCGGCGTGGCGTCGTCCGTCGTGCCGGGAAGCCCCGTGAGCAGCGCGGACGCGACGCGCCTCTTCTGCGCGGCGGACGCCTTGGCCCACAGCCTCTTCGCCCGTTCGCGCACGGCCTCGCCGTAGTCCGCCTCCAGCCCCTTGCGCTTCAGCACGAACATCTCGAACGCGCACACCTCGTATGCGTCGTATCCGAGCGAGACCGACCCGTCCGGCAGTTCGAGATGCAGGTCGGTGCGCGCCCAGTCGTGGACGGGCATGAAGTTGTAGCAGACAACCTTAACGCCGCATTCGGCGAGATTGCGGAGGTTGGTCTTGTAGTTCTCGATGTAGCGGCGGAAGTCGCCGGTGCGCTTCTTCACGTCCTCATGTACCGGGACGGACTCCACCACGCTCCACGCCATGCCCGCCTTGCGCACCTTCTCGGCGCAAGACTTTATCTCGCGCAACGGCCACACGTCGCCTGGCCTGCGGCCGTAAAGAGACGTGACGACGTCCGTCACGCCCGCCTGGCGTATCTCCCGAAGCGAAATCGCGTCGGAAGGCCCGAACCACCTCCATCCCGCCTTCATGCGTCAGACCTTTCGCTTTGTCACTTTTCCGGCACGATCGCGAAACCGTCCGCAATGACGGTGCCGCTGGACGCGGACGGGCGGATCCGCAGCGTCGCGCCGGGAGCGAGATCGAACACGCCGAGCTTGCGCCAATCGCCCGTGCCGATGATCTGGTTGACCGTAAAGCGCGTCTCCTCTCCGCCAGACGAAATCTCCATCTCCGTCTCGGATTCCGACTTGTTGTTGTAGAGATACGGCACGCGCCCCATGAGCGCGTAGCGGCCCGCCTTTCCGACGGGAAGCGGATAGACGACGTCGCCCGCGCCCGACAGGCTGCCCTGCACGGTGTGCGCCCCGTGGCCGAACTGGTCGCCGTTGTGGAAACGGCGGTATTTCCATCCTTTGCCGAACTTCACGCGTTCATCCATGTCGTCAATGTAGCGCCAGTCGGCGTGCGCCGGGTCCGGGTTTCCGGGGAAGTCGCCGCCCAGCCTGCGCTGGAGCGTGCGGGCCAGCTTCTTTTCCACGATTCCGCGCGGAAGCAGTCCGCGCTCGCGGCAGAGAGCCGCAGCCTCGCCGGCGGCGCATCCAAGCTGTGCGAGCGTGTTCATCACGCGCGGGCTGCCAAGGCCGACGTGCGTGCAGCTGAAGCAGCGCCCCGCCATGAAGAGGTTCTCCACGTTGCGCGAATATATAGTGCGGTACGGAATCCAGTACCGCCCGTAGGTTCCGCCGGAGCAGGTGGTGAGGAAGTCCACGCCCTTCTTGCAGTTGTCCTCGTGCAAATCGATGGCCCACGAACCGGACGCGATTCCATCCTCGAACTCGCGCCTTTCCTTCACGTCGCTTTCGGACAGCACGTAGTCGCCCATGAGACGGCGCGACTCGCGTTTGCCGAGCAGGAACGGAACGTTGTTCAGCACGCGCCGCGAATGCGCCGGATTGCGCTTCGCCCGCGAAAATGCGCCGTAGATTGCAAGGAACAGGCGGTCGCGTATCGCCTCCGCCTCGGCCACCATATTGCGGGTTATCCCGTATTCCCAGTTCCATTCGCCGTTGACGGCAGTCACGCCCTGCGCGTGCGGCTCCGCCCACGGGGCGCGGAAGGGAATGTCCGTGTTGGCCACCGCGCTCGTCCACATGAGCGAAGCGCCGAGCACGCGGCCGTCCGCCTTCTTGGGCGCGCGCGTTTCGTTGAACTCGCTCGCGGCCTCGCGTCCCATGCGGAAGTCCGCGCCGGCGTACGCGCCAAGCCAGCCGTCGCCAGTGGCGTCGCAGAAGAGCGGCGCGCGCAGACGCACCGTGCGTCCGCGCTTCCAGTCGAGGGCGAGCGCGCTCTTTATCCTGCCGCCCTCCTTCTCCGCAGCGAACACGCGCGTGCAGAGACGCAGCGAAAGCGTCTTTTCGTTTTCGATGATGCGCAAGCGCCGGTCGTCCGAAATGAAGAGATTTGCGTCGCGGTTCATGAACCAGCCGCGAAGTTCCTTCACGAGCGGATAGCGCGCCTCGCCGCCGCACCACACGCGGATCTCGGACGAAGCGTTGCCGCCAAGCACGGGCCTGTCGTTCACAAGCACGACGTTCAGCCCGCGCCGCGCGGCGGCGACGGCCGCGCAGCATCCGGGCAGGCCGCCGCCGACAACGACGAAGTCCGCATCGACCGTCTCCGCCACGTCGCCCGGCTTCAACGCTCCTTCGGGACGCGACCCGTCGTTCACAAGCACGATGCCGGCGCAGCGTCCGTCGAATCCGTCCATGTCTTCGAGCTGTATCCGCGCCACACCTTTCTTAAGCTCGACCGTGCCGCCGTCCTCCCACGCCCATTCGCCCTGCGAGACGCCGAACGTCTTTGCGAGAGGCGTTCCGTCCACCTTCACGCGGAACGCGCCGGCGCCGTCCACCCACTTGCGCGAGCGCACCCAGACGCGCCACGCGCCGGCAGCGGGAATTTCCGCCTCGACGGACGCCATCGGCACCGGGATTCCGCAGCCGTGCGCCAGCAATTGAGGCGAGCCCATCTCGTCCATGAACTGCACGTCGAGCTTCCATCCGCCCGGATCGAACTGGTGCGGATGCAAATCGACACGCGCCGCCTGCGCAAAAGCGCAGACGGCGCAGACGGCAGCGGCAAACGCCGCCTTCCCCATGAATGACTGTACGTTTGCCATTGCTTTATCCCTTTGGCTGTCAGAGCTTGTTGTTCGAGCCGAGAACCTTGACGATCTTGTGGATGTAGAGCTTCTTCATCTCCTCGCGGGCCGGGCCGAGGTACTGGCGCGGATCGAAGTGTCCGGGATTCTGCGCGAAGTACTGGCGCACCGCCGCCGTCATGGCGAGGCGGGAGTCGGAGTCGATGTTGATCTTGCACACCGCGCTCTTCGCGGCCTTGCGCAGCTGCTCCTCGGGGATGCCGACGGCGTCGGGGAGCTTGCCGCCGTTCTCGTTGATGATCTTGACGTATTCCTGCGGCACCGAGCTGGAACCGTGAAGGACGATCGGGAAGCCGGGAAGCTTCTTCTCGATGGCCTTGAGCACGTCGAACGCGAGCGGCGGCGGGATGAGAAGGCCGGTCTTGGGATCGCGGGTGCACTGCTCGGGCTTGAACTTGTAGGCGCCGTGCGAAGTGCCGATGGAGATGGCGAGCGAGTCGCAGCCGGTCTTGGTGGCGAACTCGATCACTTCCTCGGGCTTCGTGTAGTGGCTCTCTTCGGCGGCGACTTCGTCCTCTACGCCGGCCAGCACGCCGAGCTCGGCCTCGACCGTCACGTCGTACTTGTGCGCGTAGGCGACGACCTTCTTCGTGAGCTTGATGTTCTCCGCGAACGGCAGGGACGAGCCGTCGATCATGACGCTGGAAAAGCCCATGTCGATGCAGCTCTTGCACGTCTCGAAGCTGTCGCCGTGATCGAGGTGCAACACGATCTGCGGCTTCTTGCAGCCAAGTTCCTTGGCGTATTCCACCGCGCCCTGCGCCATGTAGCGGAGGATCGTCGGGTTCGCGTACTTGCGAGCGCCTTTGGAGACCTGCATGATCACCGGGCTCTTCGTCTCGACGGACGCCTGGACGATGGCCTGCATCTGCTCCATCGTGTTGAAGTTGAACGCCGGGATGGCGTAACCGCCCTTGACGGCCTTCGCGAACATCTTCTTGGTGTTGACGAGGCCGAGTTCCTTGTAGCTGACTTTCTTCATGTTTCCTTTTTTTCCTTTCATTGGGAAAATCAATGCGTATTATACCACGACGACCGCGCAAACGCAAGTACGCCTCTTGAGGCGAATTATTAAATCTGCTATAACTACCCGATTCCAAGCAAGACAAAATCACCGAGGCCGACGCGGCGGCGATGACGGAACTCTGGCTTTTCAAAGGCACGGGCTGGCAAAACCGTGGGCACGGTTTAAGAAAACCGTGGGCACGATTTAAGAAAACCGTGGGCACGGATTGAGAAAACCGTGGGCACGGTTTCGCTAAACCGTGGGCACGATTTTGCTAATTCGTGGGCACGGTTTTGCCAATCCGTGCCCACGGTTTTGCCATAAACCCAGCGGCGGGCATAGGGCGACACTTTTATGCTCATGCGCAGATAATGCCGCCGCACAGAATTTCGCCGTCTGCGCCGTAGAATACTGCGGACTGGCCCGGCGTCACGCCGCAGATTCCCTCCGGCGCCGTGCAGATGCCGTTCTGGAACACGACCGGGCCGCGTGGGTCGCCCGTGCTGCGGATCTTGACGCCACAGGTCAGCGGTTCGCCTGTTTCCGCGCTGGCCATCCAATTTACGTCCTCCACGCGGAACGATCCGGTCGTCAGCGACGCGCGTTCCCCAAGCACGACGCGGTTCCTGCAGGCGTCGATGCGCACCACGTAGAGAGGATTGGGCGAAGCGATGCCAAGCCCCTTCCGCTGCCCTATGGTATAATGCCAATAACCCCTGTGCCGGCCGATAACTCGCCCGGATTCGTCCACTACTTCGCCCTCGCGGTCCGAAACGCCGATAAGCTCGTCCGTGTCGCCGGAATAGAAATCCTGCGAATCCGGCTTGTCCGCCATTTCAAGGCCATGTTCGCGGGCATATGCGCGGACTTCCCGCTTCGTAAGCCCTCCGAGCGGGAAAAGCGTGCTGGCAAGCTGTTCCTGGGAAAGACGATATAAGAAATAACTTTGGTCTTTGCCCGCGTCAAAAGCCCGCTGCACGGCGAACCGTCCGTCGCGGCGGACGATTCTGGCGTAATGTCCCGTTGCGAATGCGTCGAACTCAAGCCCGCTTTCGCGGGCGAGCTTGGGAAGCAGCCCGAACTTCATGCGGGCGTTGCAGAAGACGCACGGATTCGGCGTGCGTCCCGAAAGCGCCGTTTCGCGGTAGTAGCCGAGCACCTCGCGCTCGTATGCATCCGCGCAGTCGATAGCGCGGTACGGGATTCCAAGACGTTCCGCAAGCGCGGCGGCCTGCGCGACGTCCATTACCTCGCCCGCGCCGAAACACGCGTCGCGCGTTCCGCCCTTGTAGCGCCCCTCGCGCCACAGCTTCATGGTGACGCCGACCACTTCGTGGCCCGCCTCCTTCAGCAGGAGCGCGGCGACGGACGAGTCCACGCCGCCCGAAAGTCCTACGGCTACCTTCACTTCGTCGTCCCTGATGGGACTGGCACGTTGTCCTTGCCGAAGAAAAGGACTTTGGGTTCGTGGCTCGCGGCCTCGTCGGGCGTGAACTGCCCGAACGCCATGACGATGAGCCTGTCGCCGACCTTCCCTTTGTGGGCGGCGGCGCCGTTCAAGCAGCACACGCGCGATCCGCGCGCGCCGGGAATCGCATAAGTCTCGAAGCGCTCGCCGTTTTCGACGTTGGCGCAGAGAATCTTCTCGTGCGGATAGAGACCGACGGCCTCCATGAAATCCGGATCGACCGTAAGCGAGCCGACATAGTCCAGGCACGCCTCGGTCACGTGTATGCGGTGGAGTTTCGCCCGCAGCAGCGTAACTGTCATTTCAGCCCTTCCTTCACCATTTCGGCGGTGACGACGACCTTGCGGGACGCCTTGCCGCCGGCGCCCTCGAACATGACGTCAGTCATGATGCGCTCCATCGCCGCGCGCAGTCCACGCGCGCCGGTCTTGCGGGCGAGCGCGGCTTTCGCCAGCTCGCGAAGCGCGTCCGGCGCGAACTCGAGATCGACATTGTCCATCGCAAGAAGCTTGCGGTACTGCTTCACAAGGCAGTTCTTCGGCTCTGTGAGCACGCGCACGAGATCGTCCTCCGAGAGTTCCGACATCGTGGTGACGACGGGCAGACGCCCGGTGAACTCGGGGATGAGGCCGAACTTGACCAGATCCTCCGGGCGCACGTCCAGCAGCGGCGATATTCCGGCGGACGCGGAATCGGATGCCGGCGCTTGCGCCGCGTCGCCTTCCTTGCCGAAGCCTATCACGGACTTTCCCGTGCGCTCGGCTATGATCTTGTCGAGCCCCACGAACGCGCCTCCGCATATGAACAGGATGTTGGAAGTGTCCACCTCGATATATTCCTGATCGGGATGCTTGCGCCCGCCCTTGGGCGGGAAGCGGCAGACGGTGCCTTCGAGAATCTTGAGCAGCGCCTGCTGCACGCCTTCGCCGGAAACGTCACGCGTGATGGAGACGTTGTCCGTCTTGGAGGCGATCTTGTCGATCTCGTCAATGTATATTATTCCGCGCGCGGCCTTCGCCGTGTCGCCGTTAGCGTTCTGCCAAAGGTAGCGGACGACGTTCTCCACGTCTTCGCCAACGTAGCCCGCCTCCGTGAGAGTGGTGGCGTCGCCAATCGCGAACGGCACCTTGAGGAACTTCGCGAGGGAACGCGCGAAGAGCGTCTTGCCGCAGCCCGTCGGGCCGATGAGCAGGATGTTGGACTTCTCTATCTCCACGTCCGCGAACTCCGGACCGCTCACCGCCTTTGCGGCGGAGGCCTCCAGACGGCGGTAGTGGTTGTGTACGGCGACGGAGAGTATCTTCTTCGTGGCCTCGTGGCCGATGACGTACTTGTCGAGAAAGTCCTTTATCTCGCGCGGCGCGGGCACGGGCCCCATGGACTCCGGCTCGGCGGGCTTTCCGGGCGCATTGCGCCCTTCTTCGCCCGCCCGCGGCAAACCGCTCTGGCGACGCGCTTCGTCGGCGATCGAAATCACCTGCCGCGCGCAGTCGTCGCAGATGCACACGTTGTTCGGCCCGGGAATGACGACCGCCTCTTCGATGCCGCGGCCGCAGAACGAGCAGACCATGTCCTGCCCGTCGTCGTCTCGTTTCCTTCTCGCCATGTCGCCTACGCCTTCTTCGGATCCAGAACCTTGTCGATGAGGCCCCAGGAACAGGCCTCCTGGGCGCTCATGAAGTGATCGCGATCGGTGTCGCGCACCACCTCGTCAAGCTTCTTGCCGGAGTGGGAGGCGAGTATCTGGTTGAGGATTTCCTTCAGGCGGAGAATCTCTCTCGCGGTGATTTCGATGTCGCTCGCCTTTCCCTCGGCGCCGCCCCAAGGCTGGTGGATCATGATGCGCGCGTTCGGGAGGGCGTACCTCTTGCCCTTCGCGCCGGCGGTCAGCAGCACCGCGCCCATGGACGCGGCCTGGCCAACGCAGTACGTCGCGACGGGACACGAGATGAACTGCATCGTGTCGTATATCGCAAGGCCCGCCGTCACGCTTCCGCCGGGCGAGTTGATGTACATGGAAATCTCTTTTTTGGCGTCCTGCGCCTGCAGGAAGAGAAGCTGCGCCACGATGGAGTTCGCCGAATCGTCGGTCACCTCGCCCCCGAGCAGGACGATGCGGTCCTGCAGGAGGCGGGAGTATATGTCGTATGAACGTTCGCCGCGTGACGTCTGCTCGACGACCATCGGCACAAGATACGATGCTTTTGGTGCCATTGCACTTTCTCCGGGAGGCGTCACTTGGCGGCGGCGAGGACGAAGTCCATCGCCTTCTCGGCCACAAGCTGCTCCTTGAACGCATCAAGGTGGTTGTTTTCCTCCACCTGTCTGCGCAGATCTGCGGCGGTGGTCTTGCCGTTCGACGCGGCCGCCATCTTCTCCAGGCCGGCCATCACGTCCTCCTCGGTAGCCTCCAGCCCCTCCTTCTCCGCGATGCCGAGCAGAATGTAGGAAAGACGGACCTGGCGGACGGAATTGTTTTCGGCGTCGGCAAGGATTTCGTCGCGGTGCGTCTCGAAATAGTCGGCCGGCAGCCCGGAATACCGCGCCCGCTGCTCGAGGTCTCTCAGATAGGACTGCATCTGGCGGCGCACGAGCGACGGCGGAACGTCGAAATCGGCCTTCTTCAGGAGCAGATCGACGGCCTGGTCCCTGCGGTTCGCCAACTCGGACGCCTTGGCCTGCTCCTCCATGCGCTGGCGGAAACTGGCGCGGAGTGCGTCCATCGATTCAGCCTTGGCCGCCGCCACGAAACCGGCGTCGTCCGGAAGCGTGCGGCTGCGGAAGCTCGTCAAAGTCACCTTGTACTCGGCCTTCTTGCCCTTGAGCGGATCGGGAGCGGCGTCCTTCGGGAACGCGACCTTTATGCCCTCCTTCGTCTCGCCCGCCTTCATGCCCTTGAGGGCTTCCAGTATTTCGGGCAGAAAACGGCCTTCCTCCAGCTGGATCCAGAAATTGGAGCCTTCGCATATCGCCTTCTGGTCGGGAACGACTTCGGAAAGCGGCTTGCCGCCCATCGTTCCGCTGTAGTCGAAGCACACGAAATCGCCGTCGGCGACCGTCGCGCCTTCCTTCGCGTCGTCGTACTTGGCGAACGCGCGGCGGTACGTCTCGAGCTCGGATGCAACCTGCTCGTCCGTCACGGACGTATCGCCTGCCTTGATGGCAAGCTTCTGGTACTTGGGCAGATCGAACTTGGGCGCGACTTCCACGACCGCCGTACACTGGAACCCGGATTCGGCCGAGAACTTGACGTCCTTCACCTCGTCGAGAGCGAGAGGCGCGACGCCCGCCTCCTTCAACGCCTCCGGATGGAACTTCTGGAAGCAGCGCTGCATGCACTCTTTCGTGATGTCGTCATGGAACTTCTGCTTGAGCAGAGGCAACGGAATCTTGCCCTTGCGGAAGCCGGGAATGGCGGCGTTGTTGGCGAATATATGCAACACCTCGCGATACACGTCCTTGACATCCTCGGCGTCCGCGTTGATCGTCAATTCCAGCACGCAGGGGCTGGCTTCTTTCTTGTCTACCTTCATCGTTCTGCCTTTCTGTGAAAAATGAGCGTATAGTTTACCATAAACTTGCCCGATGCGCAAACCGGGCGCGGAGACCCGGCCGCAATCCGCCTACTTCGCCTCTGCGAGGACGGCCTTGAAGTCGAGCACGTCGTGCCCGGCGGCGGCGAGCGCGCTGCAAGCCTTCTCGTTGTCGTCGAAGCGGAACACGAGCACGGCCTTTTCGCCGTGGTGGAACGCGAACGCATACGAATATTCGATGTCCACCTTCGCCGCGTCCAACACGTCGAGGATCTCGGCCATGCCGCCGGGGCGGTCCGGCACCGTGACCGCCACGACCTCGCGCACGTTCGCCACGTGCCCGGCGGCCTTCAGCACCTCTTTCGCCTTCGCGTGATCGCTCACGATCATGCGCACGATGCCGAACTCGGCGGTGTCGGCGAGTGAAAGCGTCACGATGGACACTCCCGCGTCCGCAAGCGTGCGGCAGATGCCGGCGAGCTGGCCGGGACGGTTCTCCAGGAAGATCGATATCTGGTTGATGTACATTGTCATGCCTTCTTTCTGTTGTCGATTACCCGCTTGATCTTGCCTTCGGAGCGCGGAAGCGTGTTCGGCTCCACGAGCGTTATCTTCGGCGTGAGGCCGATGATGGACTTCACCGCGTCGAGCACGCGCCTGCGCAGATTCTCCATGTGGCGGATGTCGTCGGAGAACGCCGCGTCGGTCACTTCCACCTTGATCTCGAAGCGATCGAGTGTGTCGGTGGATTCCAACACGATCTGGTAGTGCGGCGCGACTTCAGGCACGCGGAGCAGCCCGGCTTCTATCTGGCCCGGGAACACGTTGACGCCGTGGATGATGAGCATGTCGTCCGAACGGGCGGATATGCGGTCCATCACGCGCATGGTGCGCCCGCACGGGCACTTCTCCGTGCGGAGCCGCGTAAGGTCGCGCGTGCGGTAGCGGATCATCGGCGTTCCGCAGCGAGAAATAGTGGTGAACACGAGCTCGCCGACTTCTCCGTCGGGCAGAGGCTCGAGCGTGTCGGGGTCGATTATCTCGGGGTAGAAATGGTCTTCCCAGATATGGAGGCCGGTGCGGTGGGGGCAGGCGCCCGCCACGCCGGGCCCGGATATCTCCGTGAGGCCGTAGATATCGTGGGCCGTTATGCCGGTCTCGCGCTCGATCGTCGTGCGCATCTCGTCAGTCCACGGCTCCGCGCCGAAAATGCCGTGGCGGAGCTTCGTGTCGCGGCGGAAGTCGACGCCCTGCTTCTTCGCCTCGTCCATGATGCGCAGGAAATAGGACGGCGTGCAGGCGATCGCGGTCACGCCAAGATCGCGCATGAGCATTATCTGGCGCTCAGTGTTGCCGCCGGACGTCGGCAGCACTGCGCATCCCATGCCCTCGCCGCCGTAGTGGAGGCCGAGACCGCCGGT
>JAFPNP010000273.1 GCA_017411125.1 Kiritimatiellia bacterium | reverse complement strand
GGGTAAAAATATAAAATTCGTTCAAAGAATAAACAATGAGCGTTGCAGTTTACAGAGTGTCGGAAAAGAAGTGCGCGACGTGCCGGTGGTGGCAGGGGATGCGTGGTGTCGAGGTGCGGGGCTACCAGCCGTACTACGTGAAGGTCGAGGCGGCGCCCGCGCCGTGCATGGCCTTGAACGGTCAGTCGCGCACGCCCGCGACCGTCTGCCCTCGTTGGACGAAATGGGAGAAGCTGTGAAAAGCGTGCTTAGTGGCTGTGGCGCATATTTGATATAATCCTGCGCATATCGAATTATTGCTTCGGTTATTGTTTCGGCAAAAATGTGGTTGATTCAAATGGCCGGGCGCGGCGACGGTGCGGAAATATGGTACACTGGTGCCATGCGGCGATGTATTTGATGGAAACAACCAAGACAACTTTCAAAAACAACTTTTTTCTGCGAACGGAACTTGAACAAGGCCGTCGGCGAAGTTCAAGGCGCGTCCGAAGGGCAAAGTTGTTTTTGAATGTTGTTTTGGTTGTTTTAAAAACAAAACGCGGCGGCGGCGCGTGGGAACATGCGCTCTTTTGCCGCATTGGCGGACGTCTTGCAAGAGGACGAGAAAAAAAACATGTAACCTCTTTCCGGTGGATGCGTATTCGGCATGAAGCAAGAAAGGAGACTGAAATGGAAATAAGTCTAAATGCGAACAAAATGCCGGCCATTCCGGCGGAACTGCCGTCTGCGGGAGTGCGGGCGGGCGGCGCGGCGAAAGAGGAGCGTCCGGCCGTGACGATTTCAAGCAGGGAGTTTTCCGATATCGGCGGGAGCGAGGAGGTTGACGCGGCGGTAGAGGAAGCCGTCTCCACGAGGGACGATATGCTCGGCAGGCTCTTCCGCCAGGTGTTCAGCTATCAGCCGCCGCCGATGCCGAACTTCGTCTGATCCGCGCGTCGAGGACAATGCGCCCTGCCATCGCACAGGAGGAGCCAACATGCCGCCAGTAGTCGGTTTTCAGTCGTATCTCGCCAACGCACAGCGCATCATGCAGCAGGACGCCCATGCGCCGAGCGACGGCGGGCCGCGTCCTGCGGACTGCGCCTTGGGTCTGAAGGGGCGCAGCATCGTCGTCGTATCCGGCGACAGGCCGTCCCTGGAGGCGGACCGTGCGCGTTCGGACTTCGTCGATTCGTTCGTGAAGCAGTTCGGCGAGGCGTGCAGGTCGATCGTGGAGAGCGCGCTTCTTGGCAAGAACGCAAAGCCGCTCACGGCGCGCGTCGTCATCGAACTCAACGCGAAGGCCATGGCGCTGAAACCGTCCGACATGACGGTTTCGCTTTCCGAGTTGATCAACCGCGCGATGCAGGCCGACGCAAAGGGCGTCACGCACGAGCAATTCCAGGAACTGGCGAACGTGCGGCCCGAGCTGAAGGCGGAGCTTGCGTCGATGAGCGCGCTGCGCCAGCAGGCGGAGGAGGCGCTGGTGCGTCTCGGCGCGTTCACCGGCGCGGAGATAGCGGCGGCTTTCCGTCCCGGACGCGCTCCGACCGCGCAGGAACAGGAAGTGCGCGACACCATACGCATGCTCGTCGCGAGGGTGGCCGACAAGCATATGGATCTGGCGGGCCGGCTGGACGCCCTCTACCGTGGCCATGGCGATCCGACGGGCGACATTTTCGCCATGGTCGCGCGCTGCAACAACCGGATCGAAGAGGTGCAGCGGCTGGTGGTCGAACTTTCCAGCCTCGATGCGAAATCCGACGACGCCCGGCTCGGAATGTACGCGGCGGAGCTGCTGCCGCGCCTCGCGTTCGAAATGCACGATACGGCGCGGACGCTTGAATGCCTCCGCGCCTCGCTGCAGCCGCTTGCGAACCGCTTCGACGCGATGCGCGCCGCCGCCGCGGACGACGGGCACATCGGAATGCAGGATGTCGCCATGCTGCTTCGCGAGATAGATTTGGCGCGCAAGGCTCTGAAGAGCGCCGCCAAGGAAGGGATCAAGGCGCCGGACGGCGCCGTGCTGCGCCCCGACCCCGGTCTGCTGCGTGAAATGGACGCCCTGCTGGACAAACTGCAGGCGGACGTGCATCAGTTCACCATCGATGCGCTGGAAGCGAAGGCGGAAAACTGGGTGCATGGCGTGGCGCCGTCTTTCTCCGCCACGAAGCTGTTCACGGTCTACCGCGACGTGGTGAAGAGCGTCGCGGACGATCCGGACGAGATGGAGCGTTTCATCGACGAGATGGAGGCGTTCCGCATGGCCGCGATAGAGTGGGCGCGCGGAATGGCGGCCATCGCCACGATGGCGGCGCTGAACGAATCGTACCAGCATCTCAACACGTGCATGAAGACGTTCAGGCTGGCGTCGGACGCGGTCAAGGCAATCAAGGCGTCGCGTCCCGGTCTGGACAAGGACGACGAGCGTTCCGGGCGGATCGAGGAACTCAAGGACAAGATCGCCGAGCTGAAGGCCCGTCTGCTGAAGCTGGACGAACAGACGCGGCGCGAACTCGCCGACGCGGCGGACGCCGACAGCGAGGAACTGGAGAAGATGCAGCATTTGCTCGACGGCGGCCCCGGCGTGCTTGCCGGCGCCATGCGAATCCAGAGGCTTTACGATCTGCTTGTGGACAGGCGGGAGGAGAACGAGGTGTTCGCGGTTTGATGGAGGCGCAGATAGAGAGCGGGTTCGCCCGCGTGGAGGACGGGGAGTGGCTGTTCGCGGCCAAACAGCCTTCCGCCGTCTTCGGTACGCTCGCGGAGAGGCGTCCGCCGGCCGGTGAGGGTTCGTGGTGGCGCAGGATGTTCCAGCCGGACAGGCGGCGGCTGATGTTCGCGACGCTTTCGGGCCGCGCCTGGTTCGGCGACCGGGAACGCCCGTTCCTTGCGCGGCTGGATCTTGCGGAGCGCGTGACCGTGGCGACGGAGAAGCTGCTTGTGGCGCCGCTGGCGTCCCGCCGGGCCGGAGCGCTTCTGCGCATTGTTCCGTTTTCGACGCGGGGAGCGATATGCACCACGGCGCTCGAGACCGGATGGGCCGTGACGGCAACCGCCGGGCGCGTGGCGCGCGCGGTCGTGGCGGAGGGCGAGACGCTCGGCGTGAAGCCGGAGGCGGTTGTCGCATGGACGGGAAAGCCGCCGACGGGGTTCTGTCCGCGCCTCCGCGTGCGCGACCTTTTCCTGCCGCGCGCGCCGAAGTGCATGAGGCTGAACTTCCACGGGCCGTGCGTGGTGTGGTTCGAGGGGTGCTGACATGGAATATTCCGACTTCCACCGCATCATACTGGCTTTCGTGCTCGCCGCCGCGCGCATCGGCGGGGCGATGGCGATCTGCCCCGCCACGTCCAGTTCGATGATAACGGGCTTGGCGCGCAATGCGGCGACGCTTTCGTTCGCCGCGCTTGCGGTTCCGTGCGTACTGCGGTGGATGCCGCCGGGCGAGATCCCGGCGGGCGTGTTCTGCGCGGTGGCGGCGAAAGAGGCGGCGGTGGGCTTCCTGATCGGCTTTTTCGCGTCGATTCCGTTCTGGGTGGCGGAGAACGTGGGCAATTTCATAGACAACCAGCGCGGCGCGACGATGGGCGAGGTGTACTCGCCGCTCTCCGGCGCGCAGGTGTCCACCACCGGCATATTCTTCACGCAGATAGTCTCCACGATATTCTTCGTGGGCGGCGCGGTGCTGCTGTTCCTCGCCGCGCTGTACAAGAGCTACGACATCGTCCCAATGTTCGGCGGGTGGCCCGGGATGCGCCCGGACGCGCCCGCGTTCGCGCTGGGGACGCTCGACGGGATGATGCGCTCCACGTTCATCATTTCCGCTCCGGTGATCATACTCATGTTCCTCGCCACGATCGGGCTCGGGTTCGTGAACCGCACCGCGCCGCAGCTCAACGTGTTTTTTCTGTCCATGCCGGTGAAGTCCGCCCTTGGCGTCGCCATGCTCGTGGCGTACCTTGGGTACATCATCGACATGCTGATGTACACGGACGATTCCGCGATACTCGGCCCGCTTTTGCGAATAATAGAAACCCCGTAAACAAGAAGAAAGGCATAAGGAAGCAACAATGGACATCCAGAAGAAACTCGACGGCACGAAGCTCACCGTCACCGTAACGGGCCACATCGACACCGTGACCGCCCCGCAGCTCGAGGCGGAGCTTGCGCTGGACGGCGCGGACGAGCTCGTGTTCGACATATCCGGCGTGCCGTACGTTTCGTCGGCCGGGCTGCGCGTGTTTCTCACGGCGTACAAGGAAATGGCGAAGAAGGGCGGCATGACGATAACCGGCGTGCAGCCGGCGGTGCGGGAGGTGTTCGACATCACCGGGTTCGCCTCGATATTCAAGCTGGCATGACAGGGCCATGAACGTCTACCGCAAATACAGGGTTCTGATAGTCGGCGCTGCGGTTGCGGCCGCGGTGCTGGCGTACTTCGTCTCCAGCTCCGTGGAGTCGCGCCTCGCCCGCCAGAGGGTGGAGTCCCTCATGGAGCCGGCGATACACGACATGCGCGAGGATCTGCTCGCCGGAATGGACCACGTCCTCTTCTATCTCGCCTCGTGCGTCAGGCGCGTTCTGCCGAGCGTCGAGGCGGCGAAGTCCGCACCGGAGAAAGTGGATGCTCTGATGCGCACGCTGAAGCTGGACGAGATCAACTTCGCGGACACAAACGGCGTGATCCGGGCCACTACGCATCCGACCCAGCTGAACTACTGGATGGGCACGGATCCCGACCCCGAAAAGGCGGCGGGCTATCTCTGCCTCCTCACCAACAGGCTGTGGTACACGCAGCCGCCGCGCATCACGGTGCAGGCGGACGACGTCTACCGCAAGTTCGTGGGCGTGCGTCTCCCCGACGGCTATCTGCAGCTCGGATTCGATTTCTCGCGCCTCTCGCGCGACCTCAAGGCGCGTTTCGCGGACGTCGCCGTGGGATGGCATGTCGGAGAGAGCGGATACTACATTCTGGCCGACAGGTATACTGGCGAGGTGATATCCAACGGAAACCCCGACTCCGACTTCAGCCCGGGGCTTGACTGCAAGCCAAAGACGCTGCGAGGACTCGGCTTTTCCATGACGGCGATCCGCAAGGCCGGCAACAAATCTTTCGAGGCCGACATCGAGGGCGTGAAATCCATCTGCCGCACCGCCGTTGTGAAGGAAAGCGGCCACCGCATGTGCGTCGTCGTCCCCATGGGCGAGATCACGCGCACGCGCAACATTTCCGTGGGCACGATGATGTTCATACTTCTTGTGATGATAGTCACCGTGGCGTCCGTCGCCCTGCGCATGGTCACGCTGCGCGAACGCGCCGAGGAGGCCCGTCTCGCCGAGGAGGCCAGGCGGCAGAAGGAGCTTACGCTTGCCGCGTCGATACAGAGCGCCGCTCTGCCGAGCGTGTTTCCGCCTTTCCCTTCCATCGCGGACCGAGTGGACATCTATGCGCTCATGCGGGCGGCGAAGGAGGTGGGCGGCGACTTCTACGACTTCTATTTCGTCAACGAGCATTCCGTCGCAGTGGTCATCGCGGACGTGTCCGGCAAGGGCGTGCCCGGCGCGATGTTCATGATGCGGGCCAAGACCGCGTTGAACGACCTTCTCGCCCACGGCGGAGAACTCGAAGAGGCCGTCGCCACCGTGAACGAGCGCCTTGCCGAGGGCAACCACGCGAACATGTTCGTCACCGCGTGGATCGGCGTAATCGACCTTGAAACGGGCGTCGTAGAGTACGTGAACTGCGGCCACAACCCGCCCGTCGTGCGCCATGCGGACGGCACGGTCGAATGGGTGCGGCCGGTATCCGGCCTCGCGCTCGCCGCGCTGGATGGCGTGCGCTACGCCAAGCAGTCGCTCACGCTCCGCCCGGGGGACATGCTGTTCATGTATACCGACGGCGTGACAGAGGCGCAGTCCAAGGGCGAGCTCTTCGGCGAGTCGCGCCTTGCCGCCGCTCTTGAGACAGACGTGCCGAATGCAACCGGCGCCTGCAACATCGTTCAGATGGCCGTCGACGCGTTCGCGGCCGGCGAGCAGCAGGCGGACGACATAACGATGCTCGCGCTCGGCTTCACGGGCGGATGCCGCACGTTTATGGCTACGGCGGACGGGCTTGCCGCCGCTGCGGAATACATCAAGGGCTTTTGCGACGATCCCAGGGCGGCGGTGGTGATCGACGAGATCGCGTCCAACATCGTTCGCTGTTCCGGCGCCGCGACGTTCGACCTCGCGTACTTGTACAGGAAGGACGGCTACGCGCTGGTGTTCAGGGACGCCGGCACGCCGTTCAACCCCCTCGAACGCCCGGATCCGGACGTTGCGGCGCCGCCGGAAGACCGCGCCGTGGGCGGGCTTGGCATATTTATGGTCAGGCGCATGGCCGCATCGGTCGGATATGCCCGCCATGACGGGCGCAACATCCTCACGGTGGAGATGAAGAGGATCTGACATGGCGGACGAGGGCGGCGAGAAGACCGAGATGCCGACCGCGAAGAAGCTTCGCGACGCTCGGCAGAAAGGGCAGGTCTGCACGTCGAAGGACATCGTGTCCACGGCTCTTCTCGTCGTGCTGATGTATCTCGCCGCCCTGCTTTCTACAGTGCTCGTGGACGACATTGAGCAGCTCATCGCGTTCATCGGCCGTGTGGCCGCCTCGCCGCACGCCGGCCATGCCGTGAGGCAGGCCGGCGTGGAGGCCGTGACCGTCATATGCAAGCACTCGTTCATATTCGTGTGCGTCGCGGCTGTCGTCGGCGTGGTCGCCAACGTGGCGCAGATAGGCTTCCTCTTTACGGGCGAGCCGCTCAAGCCGTCGCTTAACAAGCTCAATCCGGCGGAGGGGTTCAAGCGGATATTCTCCATGAAGAACCTTTTCGAGTTCCTCAAGAACTGCGTGAAGGTCACGTTTCTGAGCTATCTCATCTGGAAACTGATGTTGGCGTCCTATCCGGAGCTGCTGGCGCTCTGCTACGGCACGATGGACGATATCATGCCGTGCCTTGCAGTGATAATGAAGCGCCTTGCCGGATACACCGCTTTCGGCTACATCGTGATAGCGGTCGTCGACCGTCTTTTCCAGCAGAAGAACTTCACCAAGCAGATGATGATGACGAAGGACGAGGTGAAGCGCGAGTACAAGGAGATGGAAGGTTCGGCAGAGGTCAAGCAGGCGCAGCGCCAGTTCCGCGACGAGATACTCAACGGCCCCGATCCCGTGCAGGCCACGAAGGAATCGTCGGTAGTGGTTACGAACCCGACGCATCTCGCCGTCGGGATATCCTACAAGCCTGAGGTCGCTCCTGTGCCGATGGTTATGATCATAGGCGCGGACAAGGTGGCCGCGATAATCCGGCGCACTGCCGTGGAAGAGGGAATTCCGATCACCGAGAACGTGCCGCTCGCCCGCCGCCTGTACGCAGAGGCGAAAGTGGGGGCGTTCGTGCCAATTTCGCTCGTCGAGCCTGTCGCCCAGGTGCTCAAGTGGGTCAAGTCGCTCAACGAAGCAAGGAAGGAAGAGGACGCGCTCGATTCCGTTCTTCTCACCGATCTTGGCGGCACTGATGAAGCACCGTCGGAAAACACGGAGGCTGAGGCTGAATGATCATGTTCAACTGGCAGCAGGAGGGAGCGTTGGCGTCAGGATGAGGGAGGGTGAACAGGAAGCATGAAGATCGGTTTGGCGTTGGGCGGCGGTGGAGCGCGGGGCATCGCGCATCTCGGCGTGTGGCTGCGGCTGCGCGAGTTGGGCGTTCCCGTGCATTGCGTGTCGGGCACGTCCATCGGCGCAATCGCCGGGGCGGTCATCGCCGCAGGGCGCGTGGACGCCGCGCTGAAGTGGTGCATTGAGCCGGACTGGAAGAAACTGCCGAAGCTGGTGTTCAGGACAAAGTTTTCCTCGAAGGGGCTGACCTCCGGCACGCAGGTCGAGAAACTGCTTTCGGAACTGATTGGAACCAGGGATTTCGCCGGTTTGGAAATGCCGTTCGCGGCGGTTGCGACGGATCTCGCTTCTGGCGAGGCGGTTGTAATGCGCGACGGCGGGCTGGTTTCGGCGGTTCGCGCGTCAATTTCGATTCCCGGCGTGTTCCGGCCTGTCGAGCGGCAGGGGCGCATACTCGTCGACGGACAGCTTGTCGCGCCGGTGCCGGTGGCGGCGTGCCGTGCGCTTGGCGCAGACAAAGTGATCGCCGTGGACATCAATCCGCCCAACTCTTCTTCCGATATAAAGCCGTTCGCCCGGCTCAACGTCATTGACGTGTTGACGAATACGTTTACGATTTTGAACTGCGAATTGACGCGCCGCATGTTCATGGAGGAAAAACCGGATTTGGTTGTCCAGCCTGCGGTGGGCAAAGTGCAGTCGCTTGACTTCCGCCATGCAGAACGGTTGGTGGAGATCGGGCGCAAGGCCGTGGCCGAAGATGCCATCGAAAGGCTGCTGGCAATTGCACTATGACCGCGAATTGCAAGATTCATCCTAAAGTCTTTACTTCAATTTATTCATGGTTCCGCGTTGTAACATGCAGAGGTGCGCCTCTTTCACCGTTCGGAAACGGCAATAGTCCAAGGAGAAAACAGATGGCAGGTCTTTTTGAGGTCAATGGCGCCACATGCGTCAAATGCGGCGCGTGCGTGCGCGACTGCGCAGGGGAGATGACGACATGTTCTTCCGCGGGGCGAGTGGCATGCTCGTCGTTTCGTCCAACGAAACTGCGTCCGGCGTCGCCACGCCGCTCGAAGACGTGACGATCGCCTGTGCGCATTTCGAGATGCTGGCCAACGCGGCTGGCATTGCAACATGCTGGTGCGGGTTTCTCAAGATGGTGCAGAAGGAAGTACCTGAACTTCTGGAGCAGACGATCGGCCTTCGCCGCACGACCCCGTTTTATGCGATGCTCTTTGGCCGCCCCGCCGTGCGTTACGCGCGCGGCGTCCAGCGCGATTCCTACGCCCGCATCGACTTTCGGTAGCGCCAACAGGGACAACCGCCTTCCAGGCGGCACGCCACCAGCTGACCAAAACTTTCCCCGTGCGCTTTCCCGCGTGCGGCCGATTTGGTATACTTGTTTCTGCCATGTTGAGGCAAGCATTCACAGACTTCATCTTTACCACGAACACGGACGGAAGCGGCAAGGCCGCGTCCTACGTCCGTGCGCTCGACATGCTAGGTCCGATCCTGACGAAGCACTACCCGAAGCCGATTGTCGGCGGTTCCATGTGGCACGGCTTTTCGCTTGCGGACATCCACGCCTTGCACGAATGGATATGCGCCGAAATGAAGAAGGGCGCGGCAAGCCCCGTGTTGGCGGATTTCGAATCGCCGAGCTACTGGACGAAGAACTTCTGTTCTGCGGCGGTTCGCGCCTATGGCGAGTTTCTGGCGGCAGAGGCGTTTGCGGATGGCATTCTCGCAAAAGTGTCGGACGAGACGGGCGGCAAGGCGGTCGCGCAAAAGGCGGAAGCGCTTATCGAAACGACTGCGCCGACCGACCTTGAAGCGTATTTGAATCTCACCACGAAGGAAGGCAAGATGAAACTTGCCGCCGTCAAGGTGCGTGTGAATCAAGACATCTTCCGTAAGATGGTGTTGGCGAACTACGGCGGTAAATGCTGCGTGACAGGGCTTTCCGTGCCGGATGTCCTTCGCGCCAGCCATATCAGCCCGTGGGCGGAAGACGAAAAGAACCGCCTCAATCCCGAAAACGGCTTGTGCCTCTCCGCAACCTACGATGCCGCGTTCGACCGCCACCTCATTTCCTTTGATGAACACTACCGTCTTGTCGTTTCGAAGGAAATCAAAGACCACTATACCGACGCAGCGGCAAAGTCCTATTTCCTCGACCGCGAAGGACAAAAGATGATGTTCCCAACGAAATATCATCCCTCACAGGTTTTTCTTACGAAACACCGTGACTTGTTGGCTGAATGATTTTGAAAGAAGTAGATGACTGTATGGACATTTCAAAAGGAGACCTATCCTATGATGACAGAAGAGAATAAGTTGCAAATCATCAACAGCGGAAAAACGTATTTCCGTCAGATTATTATTCCGAGTCACCTGAAGAATCTTCAGGCGTTGAAGTTACGAGATTTCAAGGTAAATCCCTTTCTCGTAAACTACCTAGCTGCATTTCTTTGTGGCGACACTAGTCCTGAGTCATTGGCCAAGGCACTGGTCTATCCGCGAATTCTTGGAACAAGTATCAACACGAGTTTTGGGCAGAACATACAAGTGTTCATTTCAAACCTGGCACAAGTCGCGGGTGGGGCTTCAGGTATAGACGGTATCGACATTGAGTTTGAGGATGCCATCGATGGACGGAAAAAGTATTGTCAGTGCAAAGCTGGACCTCAAACCATCAACAAGGACGATGTGGCAACCATCCTGGGGCATTTCAAGCATCTAAACAACAAGGCTAGGTTGGATCACATGAATGTGCAGATCGACGATATGATTGTTGGGGTGCTTTATGGTGAGGGAGCAGAACTTTCTGGCAACTATAAAACAATCAATGCGCATTATCCTGTCTATTGTGGTGCGGAGTTCTGGGAACGTATTACAGGTGATAAGAAGTTCTATCATAGGCTTGCGAAGGCTTTTGGCGAAGTTGTGGAAGAGGATGGCATTGATGGTAGTCTGTTGATCCAGAAGAAGATTAAAGAAATCGCTAAGGAAATAGTGGATAATAGAGGGCTTCGATAAACACTTTCAGGTTGTGAAATAAGGAGGAGGTTTCTCATGTCATTGAGTAGATCATTCTTCGATGTTGAGTTTGCCGCCGATTTATTGTCGGTTACGAAACAGACTGTTGCTGCTTGGATTGATTCTGGTCGTTTGACGCCTGTATCGCATGATAAGAATGGGCAACCGCTTTTCAATTGGACGGCATTCAAGAAGTTTCCGCAAGTTGCTGACATGGATGCTGGCGTATGGGAAAAGTTTACAGCAATAAAGCCAAAGAGAAGGTACACGTCAATTGAACTTTTTGCTGGGGCAGGTGGACTCGCCCTTGGTTTGGAGAAGGCTGGGCTTGAGCATATCCTCCTAAATGAACTCATGCCGGAAGCCTGCGAAACGCTTCGCATCAATCGTCCGAATTGGAGTGTGGTTGAAGGTGATGTTTCAAAGATTGACTTCACTTCATATCGCGGCAAGGTCGATGTAGTTTCTGGGGGGTTCCCTTGTCAGGCTTTTTCTTATGCTGGGAATCGCGCTGGATTTGAAGATGCAAGGGGGACTCTGTTTTTTGAATTTGCCCGTGTAATAAAAGAGACACAGCCGAAAATGTTCATCGGCGAAAATGTGAGAGGTTTGCTGTCGCACGACGGCGGGAAAACAATTGCAACCATAAAGTCGGTAATTGCCGATTTGGGATATGAATTAGTTGAGCCTCAGATACTAAAGGGAATATTCTATCGTGTGCCGCAGAAGAGAGAGCGTCTGTTGTTGATTGGTGTGCGCAAGGATCTATTAACGAACTTTGTGTTTAAATGGCCGCAAAAGGCACCGCGTATGTATACGGTTCGCGATGCACTGAAAAAGGGTGAACTTTATTCGTGCGATGTACCGAAGTCGGCCGGACAAAAATATCCCAAACGCAAGGCAGAAATCCTTGCAATGGTGCCGCCGGGCGGTTATTGGCGCGATTTGCCGCTACCTGTTCAGAAAGAGTATATGAAGAAAAGCTTTTATCTTGGCGGCGGGAAGACTGGCATGGCGCGGCGGTTGTCGTGGAATGCGCCAAGTCTTACTTTGACATGTGCACCCGCTCAAAATCAGACAGAGCGTTGCCATCCAGAAGAAAGCAGGCCATTGACGGTTCGTGAATATGCACGTATTCAGACATTCCCTGATGAATGGAAGTTTGCAGGGTCGCAATCGATGCAATATAAGCAGATTGGCAATGCTGTGCCTGTAAATTTAGCGTACGCCATAGGGTTAAGCGTTGTTGATGCGTTAAATCATTTGCCGGTGGTTCATGAGGATGTGCTCCCGACCATGAGCGCTGTATATGCTAAATCAGACAAGCACCGATGCCCGCCAATGCAACAGCTTAGGCTAGCTCTTGAGAAGCGAAAGCGTAAAGCGGACAATGGATCAAAGAGTACGAAGAAGTCGGGTGCAAACCCGGTAAAAAAAGCAAAGTCCGTTAAAAGCTGCTATAAAAGGAAGCCTAAAGATGGCTGAGACCTTAAAAATAAAAGACCTTCCTCCGGAGTCGCGGCCTAGGGAGGCGTTCATGCGTTCGGCAAATCCGCAAAAGGAGATGTCGGACGCTACTTTGCTTGCGATTCTCATTCGCACGGGGCAGAAAGGTTCCAGCGCCATCGATCTTGCCAACAGACTTATCAAGCACTTCGGCAGCGCGG